>JBOGOW010000610.1:0-2218 GCA_050748285.1 Pyrinomonadaceae bacterium | reverse complement strand
GAATAAGACGTAATTGTCGGCGTCTTTGAGCTCGAACCCACGCAGGCCGTCCTGAGTGTCTTTAAGCGGTTCAGAGAATTCGACACCGTTGGCCGCAAACTCCGCCGCAAGAGCGTCCGGGTCGGGAACATAGACGTAAGCGTCCCAGCGTGCAATGCCTTTTTTGACGTCGCGCCTGTGGTTTGGCAACGGCTCGACGCCAATATCCTTGAGAAATATCATCGCTCCACCGCGCTTCACGATGCCGAAAAACAGATCGTCAGGCTCGGCTTGAAACGTCACCTCAAATCCGAGTTTGTCGCAATAGAACGCGAAAGCCGCCGGAACATTACGCACGATGAAAAACGGCGATGCGCCTCCGATCTCTGCTTTTGTCATATATGTTCCCGTGCTGTATCCGCCAAATTTTTTTCGGATTGCGGCAAGCCGACCGACCTGTTATTTCAGCGAATGAAGACCGAACATATTTCCTTCGGTATCGTAGGCGAGCGCGATAAATCCGTACTGGCCGATGGAGAATTTGGTTTTGAAAACCTTGCCGCCGCTGGCCTCGACGCGGCCTTCCTCGGTCGCGCAATCCTCGCAGCTAAAATAAACCAGCGTACTGTTACCGCCGGCCTTAAAGCCATCCATATGCACTAACGAACCAGCCGCACCCGCATTGCCCGGATCGCCCGGAAACGCCCACATCTCGATCCCCGGACTCTCAAGATCTTGAAGCGTCACGCCCAAAACGGCCTCGTAAAACCCCCTCGCCCGCTCCATCTCATCAACATATATCTCAAACCAACCAACTGAATTTCTAGCCATAATTTCCTCCTGGCAAAATTTTATCAGCATTGCGACAAAGCGGCAAAAAACGGTGCGTAGCCCGCGTCAGCTTGAACGACGTTAGATGGACGCGGGCGGACTCAGTCCTCGATCGCCTCGATGCCGCGTCGCTTGAGATCCTCAAGGAAGTCGTACATTACCTTGAGCTGTTCGGGCGTGTGCCCGACCCAATCGGTTACCTCGCCCGTGACCCGAAGCTATTCAAGTATGATCCCCATTTTCTTTTTTAATGAGCGGCGGTTTTCAATTTGCCACCGATGATCGTCATTGGAATCAGGATCGCCGTAAAGATGACGTGATACCAGATGGGGACATACGGCCACGACATAAACAGTTTTAGTAAACCCATCGCCAGCAGCAGAAAGCCAAGGACCAGCGGCGCGCGTCTGTTTTCGCCGGCGATCATGGCGGCCAGAAATCCGGCGATCACCGAGACTATTGAAGCAAGGACAATATGGATGACAAGAAAGCCCGCGGCGGCGGCGAACTGTCCGCCATGTTCAATGGCCGCCTGGAACGCATCTTGATGAGCGCCGAACGCCGGCCAAATGGCCGAAATTACCTTCTCGATCCCTATCCAAACTATCAACCAAGCAAAAAATCCGACAATAACGCCCAACACAATTCGTACCATAGATCTCTCCTATTTACGTCTTTGAAATCTCTTCACCAATAATCAGCGCGTGAGCGGGCACAACTAAATTTCCCTTCCCAACTTCTTTTTTATCTGCGTGAAAATATTGTCCGCCGTAATCGATGAGAAGTCCAACCCGGAACGCAAGCACCCACACTTCACTTGGGCGCAAAACTCGGCGACAAATTTACACTGCCGCTGCGCGGTTGTAAACGGTACCCCTTTCCACAACTTCGAAGCCGGCGCGTTCGATCATTTCGATGATCTCTTGCCTAGTCATTTTGACTTCGCGAAAGGCGGCTTCAAGCGGCCGTGGCGGCACTTCGCGGGCTGCGAGCGACACGCGTTATATTGGGCTTCACAATCAAGATCAATAAAATCAAAAGACCTATGAAACTTCCCCAAAAAGTAACGAGTTGGTTAAGTGAACCAACAAATTCGTTTAATGGTTGAATCAGGTTGTACCTGATCAAAGGTGTGTTTATTAGGTGATTGAAAATAAATTCTTGACTGATTGTGCGATGTATGAAGTATTGTTGCATAAGACGAAGTGCGCCTTTTGTCTCGTCCTTGTCTTGTCCTGAAATAGGTTTACAAAAAACTTTTTTCGAAAATCGACGAAAAATGGCGGCGGCGTGGCGATAAAGGTAAGTATATCATTGGTTTGCATGTCCGCTATGCCGAGTGAACACGCGTTAGACAATGGGGATGTCAAGTGCACGCTCGTTTACACTCGTGTTTCTGCCGCAAACG
>JBOGOW010000609.1:0-2227 GCA_050748285.1 Pyrinomonadaceae bacterium | reverse complement strand
CAAAAACCCAACTCCGATTTTCAAAAAATCCCGAAAATGAATTCAGAGAGAAATAAAACCGCGTTTTTCAAAGCTCTCTACTACTATTAACCCAACAATTACTCCAACCGCAATGGCTATTGTTGCCCCCGTTGACAGATTGTTGCCCTTTACTTGCTTGACCTGTGAATACGGGACCTCCATCGTCATCCCGGGCTTCTCGTTCTTCATAAGAAAGCTGTCGGACTTTATTTCCGTCACGTAGCCTTTTACTTTGGTGCCGTCCTTGAGTTTAACTGAGACCCTTGCATCCGGCCCTGTGCCCAACCTTGTAATTTCGGACTTCACCTTTTGAGCAAATTCCATCTCCTTCTCGCTGTCGTTAGCAAAATTCGCCAAATTAGACACCAAACCAATCATCATCACGACTACTATTTTCTGTAACATCTTTATCCTCCTTTTCCTGAAATACCGCAACAAATTTTCGCTCTAAATTTATTTTCAATTCTTAGATTACGCACATTCCCAACTAGAACGAAAACGTGTGTTGTACGGGTTCGTTTTTCTTCCCCCAAAGAGCCGTCCGAATATGTGTGCGAGTACCTCGTATACATGGCCTATCGCACCTCTAATTCCTCTCGTTGGATTAAAGTAGTCAATATCTGCGTCTATACGGTTCCCGTCTCTCGAAAAACTCAATTGAAGACTTCGCTTTAATGTCTTAAATCTGAATCCGATAGGATTCCTTGGCGGGTGGCCATTGCTTCGAGAGAAAAGATTCGAAGAGCTGACTTGGACAAATATATTTACTGCGCCAGCAGCGGCTATCCAGAACACACGATCCTGTTGAATACCGCCGGCGTCCCAGTCAACAAACCAGCCCATCAGCGAAAGGCCTGCCACCGCCTCCATCGCCACCTTAGCCTTATACCCAGCCCCGTAATTCTTCCTCTCTTTTCCATTTCCCATACCCTTTCTTTTTTGACAATCCTACAACCTTTTCATACCTTAACTCCTGGTCCAGTTTTTGGGGTTCATTATAGGCCCTATTTATAGAAGACTGTTGAAATAAGCGTGCCGTCAGTCTTACTGACAACAAAGGTTACGTCGACGCCTTTGTCAGTCTCTCCGCCCACATAGCTCATATCTGGTTCGCGAACCGCAAAAATACTGACCATAATCACCCTATCATCCTGCCGAAATTCCAACCTGTAATTACCTAAGTCCTTCTTACCGGCAGGGATTTTTTTTTCATTGTCGAATGCCCTCATGGCGGTATTTACTGCCTTGAGCTCATCTTGAGCAAGAACAACCTGACTTGGAACCAAGTGCAATTGATAAGGATCAAGCTTCGTGACAGGGTGTGGTGTCAGCGTTAATTTCGGTACGGAACCTCCATTGTCCAATCGATTCGAATCGGCGATTTGTAAATTCAGTGTGCTCGCCTTCTCGCAACAGAGAGAAAAAGAGCAAAGTATAACTGCTAGGCCGCTAATCATTCCAACATTCATCGTCGTCTGGTCCTCCCTACACCTGGTAACCTTGAAATCGTTGCGACACTTCCATCCCAAGGGTTATATCTTCGAATCTCACCGGATGGAGTGGCAATCCACTCTGACAGGCCGCTTGAATTCGAAGTGTTTACATCGGTACCAGAGAATACTTCATTGCCATCACCAAATGGACCAACTAGCGAGGCATCGTGCCTTGCATGTGCGTGAACACCGCCCGCAAGTTGACTATTCGCGGGACAGTCGTTGGTTCGAGTTCCACCAAGAGGACCAAGTACCTGCGGCCTGCCGTAAATGTAAACGTTCCTCCGCAGTCTGCATATAACAGCTGCAATCTCACGATTTCTGCGAATTGAAATTGGATTGTAGATTTTCAAAAAATCAATTGCTACCTGTTGAGCAGTCTTAAATGTCTTTCGTGGCTTTCCTTTTGCAAACGCATTCGCAACCGCGCCTACGGAGCTGATTGCGCTGAGTATTCTTTGCCAAATTGGAATGGTTTGCTCCGCCGTTGAGGCGATGTTCTTGATGATTAAAGATGTATTGACTTTTGACGCCAACAAATTTGCAATTCCCGCGCCAACCGCTGTTGCAATTGCGATCCACCCCAAAATCTTTGCGGCTGTATTGTAGCCAAGTGCTTTCAACACAGCCGATCCAGCCGACGCACCTGCGCTTATTGCGCCTAATATTCCAGCGATGGTTGCCGGCGCAGCGATTATAGTAAGTATTGCTAC
>JBOGOW010000608.1:0-2235 GCA_050748285.1 Pyrinomonadaceae bacterium | reverse complement strand
GATAAATGCGACGGCGATCAACCAACTCGAATGTATCTCTCGCCCGTTTACCTCGTGGATCGTTCCCGAATATGCGAGCAAGGCCGCGGTAATCACAACGAAAATGCTGAGCACGCGCCATTCAGCCTTCAAAAACGCCATCGCACCGTCGGCAATGTGCCCTGCAAGCTCCTGCATCTTTGCGTCGCCCGCATCCTGCTTGCCGACCCAAGCCGACTTCATTGCCATAACAAGCAATCCGATAATTCCCAACGCAGGTGCTAAATAAATTACGTAACTGTTCATACTATTTTGAGTTTTCGCCGACCTTGGCAAGGCGAACTATCGTTATTGATATTGCTTCGACCGATCCGCCGGCTCACATATATTCTTTCCGGTAAATACCAAAATTATTGATTATCAAATACTTGAGCGATTTAATCAATCAGGCATCGGAACTTTGGCGAGAAGACGCGACGAGAATTTGGCGACACGGCGGAGCGGGGACACTCCTGTCCCCAGTGCAAAGCACGAAAGCTCGTAAGGCAACTTTCTATAGGGAAAACTAAGTAATTGTGGCTTCAGTGACGCAATTTTTGCCTCCAGTGACGTGTTTTTTGCCTCCAGATACGCGATTTTTATTGCCAGATATGCGTCGCTTTTTCAAACGCGTCCAATTCGCCCTATGCCGCGAATGCAAAATAAACGCGGTGAATGTGCTCGTGTAAAAATTCGATCCAGAGGTTTTCGCGTCATACACCTGAATCCTGATCTTGACAATTGCGACTTAGATTCAAGAAATAAGTGCAACAGACGTGCTTACACGGCACGTTTTGTCAGAACCCCAACGCGTCGGGGTAGCGACTGGGTTTCTTAAGATATGGAACAACTCGACAGGCAGTGCGAAAAATTCTTGGGCGGGCCGACGATCCCTACCAGCGAACGGCCACACGTAACGATCAATCGCAAGGGGATGATATTTCTAAACCAGAAAGCCCTCAGCATGATGGCCGCCCGTTGGCCGTATATCTTTACTTTAAGCGCTCAAAAGATATGATCATCATCGAACCGACCCCCGGCGCTGACGGCAAACAATGCTTTTCAGGTGAGGGATAACGGGCGCATCGCGGGGAGGCTCATCTTCGCCAACCCATTCTGCAAACATTTCGGCATCCGGCTCGACACCACTGTAAAATTCATCAGCCCTGAAACCGATGCCGTCGGCCGAATGTATCTCAAACTCTCCGAAACCATAACCGTCTCACACAGCCCAAGGAAAAAACATCAGAACCGGGAGCAGTAGCGACCGGGTTCCTTCGGGCTTTGCCCATCGATGTGCGGAAAAGCTATGCTTTTCCGTTAGACGATAAAATATTCCTCGCGGCTTCGCCGCCGCCACATCAATGCGCATCGGATAGGAATCTGGTATAAATTGTCTCGATGAAGATTCACAGTACTTGTTTATTTCTACGAACTTGGACTCGGACTTCTAAAAGCAAAAGGCAATTTAACACTCGTTACCTCAAACAAGTTCATTCGCGCGACTTACGGAGCACCTCTGCGCAGCTTTCTGTCGAATTTCGACATACGGCAGATCATAGATTTCGGAGAACTGCCGGTTTTTGAGGAAGTCGCGACGTTTCCGGCAATACTTGACATCCGCAAGTCTCCCGCCCTTTGCAAAACAAGATTTACGCAGATTCGAAATTTAAGATTTGTGAATTTTGAAGACGTGGTCAATCAGGATGCGATTAGACTTTCTTCCGAAGCATTTGATGGTGCGAATTGGTCCTTGACCGACGAAGTTACTTCGAATTTGATGAAAAAGATTTCAACTTCCACAATTTTTTTGAAAGACTATTTGGGTGTTGAGGTTCGTCGCGGAATAATAACAGGTTTGTCAGAGGCTTTCATACTTGATAAGTCTAAGAAAGATGAATTGGTAGCCGCCGATGTGAACTCTGAAGACCTTATCGTTCCGTTTGCCGTCGGCGATGACATTCGCAAGTATGAAGTTCGTGAGAATGGACGGTTTCTTATATTGACAAAGATCGGTATAGAAATCGAAAAATATCCGGCTATTTTTCGCCACTTGCAGCAGTATGAAAAGCAGTTGAAGAAGCGTTGGGACAAAGGGAATCATTGGTGGGAACTTCGCGCATGTGCATATTACGACGTTTTTGAAAAACCAAAAATTATTTACCCCGACATTGCAAAAGAAAGTCGAATGACATTCGTTGAAGAGCCGCTATTTGT
>JBOGOW010000607.1:0-2243 GCA_050748285.1 Pyrinomonadaceae bacterium | reverse complement strand
ATTCACAAGCTGTACGCGGCCAGATTCAGCAGGTTGGTTCATCTCGTTCATTCGCTGACCGCCTTGGATGCGGGCCTGTTTTATGAGCTTCCAAAATTGGTAAACTGCTCCGATCTGTTTTCTATAACGCACTGCGGTCAATACGAATAGCGCGAATATCACGAACAGAATAAGTAGGAGTTCGGTTTTCATTTATCTTTGGAAGGCGCGTTGACGAGCGCGGTCAGTTCGCCGATCGTTGGGTTTTGCGGATTTACGGCGCGAAGCCGTTCGATCACTTCATTGGCCTTCGCAGTGTTTCCCTGCTTTGCAAGCGTCTGCGCATAATATTGCAGCGTCTTTTCGTGTTTCGGATCGACAGCGAGCGACCGCTCGAATTCCGAGGCTGCTTTTTCCAAATCCGGCGGCTGCACAAGTAAATAGGTCAGCCCAAGATCGGTTTGCAATTCAACATCCTGCGGACGCGCATTCACTACTTTTTCATAATACTCGCGACCTTTAACAAACGCTTCGTTTTGTTTTTTGAAATATCCGATGTCGAAATGCGAATTCCCAAGCGCGACCAAAACGTCATTGTCAGATGCGTCAATGGAATTTGCGCGTTCCAACAGCTTGATGGATTTTTCAATTATCGAAACGTCTTCCTTCGAAGCACCGTAACGATAGAGCGCGATACCCAAACCTTTTTGAAAATTAAAGTTCTGCGGGCTCGCATCCGCTTCGGCGATCTTTGTGTCAATTTCTGCGGAAGTCAGGTCGGATGCTGTTTGCTGCGCGTTCTGCGGCTGCGTTTGAGATTTAATGTTTTCGAGTTCGCCCCTGATCTTGTCAAACTCAGAACGATTGATCCTGTTTGCAACGAGAAATCCGGCGACAAAAGTCACAAGTCCGACAAGCGCGATGATTAGATAATGCTTCGTTGTCATTGATTGAAAGTTTATCAAATCGGTCAGCCGAAAATAAGAACGCCGCCGGCAAAAAATGTCGACGACGTTAAACAAGCTTCTATATAATTTCCTAAAGAACTTTGAAAAACCTTTTTTGTCACCAACCGTGCGAAGGGTTTATTTCTTATTCGTGCATTCGTGGCTATCTTTTTGCCACGAATGCACGAATAAAGACATTAATTTAGTGGGCGGTTCTAAAAATTCACTTAGTTTACTTTGCGGTTCTTAGCTTCTTTGCGTTCCTTTGCGTTCCTTTGCGTTACAGCCTTGAATATTACCGCAGAGTATCGCAAAGATTACGCAAAGTTTCGCGAAGTTTTATTCTTTCAAAAACTTCCTGGAAACTCTTTTGTAAGTCATTGATTCTATTAGAGCGCAATAGTTTCATCCTGGTATCCGCCCGTTCCTAACGGGCCGGGGCGCTTTGCGTGAAAATCTTACGCGAAGCCGCAAAGACCGCAAAAGAAGATAAGATGAACAACAGCAATCTACGCCCATTATTATTCAACATCGTATTTTTGGAACTGCCCTAGTGTCTATGCCGCAATTTCAATAGTTTTTCAAAAGCCGTCACTACTTCTTGCCGCTTGGCGGAATGAAAGGAAGGTCTTCGGCACGCCGCCGCGTCTGAGGATCCGTCGAACGCCGCCGCGGAATGTCGCTCGTATTTCGACGATCAACGCTTCCCGCGGGCAGTCCTTGGCCGTGCACCGCTTCGATCAAAATCCGCGTTATTTCCTGCGAAAGCGTTCGATGCTGCGCGGCCGCGCGCCGCCTAAGCGATTCTTTCAATTCATTAGGTACATACGCGCCGATAAAGACGCCTTTTCGGTTTGCCATATTCGAAACAAGTCTCCAGGAAATTTAGGTGAACGCCGTAAGCAGTTGGACGCGCCTATAAGCCGAATTTTGTATTCGCCCGAAAGCGAATGGCGATCATTCATCTGGGACGTCCGTTACCGAACGGCTCAAGCGATCTACCCGGAATCTGCGGTCTCCGAAGAGACATTGCACGGGCAGCACAATAAAACGCGATTCCCTATTTGATCTTGCACCGCGAGGAGTTTACCTGGCCGAACATGTCGCCACATTCGCCGGTGAGCTCTTACCTCACCGTTTCACCCATCACCGGGCGTGCATAGCACGCAATTTGAAATCTCAAATCTGAAATTTCAAATGTCCGGCAGGACTGTTTTCTGTTGCACTTGTCGTCAACCGCTTTCACGGCCGCCCGGTCGTTATCCGGCTCGCTGCCCTTTGGTGTTCGGACTTTCCTCTCTTCTTGCGAAAAGCGAC
>JBOGOW010000606.1:0-2247 GCA_050748285.1 Pyrinomonadaceae bacterium | reverse complement strand
CGATTATGCAGCGTATATTCAGCAAGGTCGGTTTGGCAGAAACGCCGCAGCAGATAAGAGAACGGCGGGTTCGCGAGCAGTTGGCGGCGATCGAATATTGGGATAAGCGGGTTCAGAGGCGGCGTGTGAATTGGGATGGCCGTCTGAGCGCTGCGTTCGACCGCAATTTGAACGAGATAGATAAATCTGTCAGCGAATACGAATCGATCCTCCGAAAAGACCCGGACGATCAGCTTTCCGAGGAGATGCTCTATTCGGCATTGACAGAAAAGATGAATCTTCTTCGCCAGTTTTCCGAGTTATAGTTCAGCAATGATTTTGAATGCAAAAATCGTGTGCGGCATTCGTTGGCCGACGAAAACTACGATTCTGCTTATGTTGAGCGTAGTTTTTTTCTTTGCGGTAAATGTCGATCAGGCATTTGCTCAAAAACGCTTTTCGCGCAACTTTCCGGCCAGCCCGAATGTGCGCGTACAGCTTTTGAATCGCGCCGGAACCATCACGGTCGAAGGTTGGGATCGCCCGCAAGTCTCGGTCGTCGCGAGCCTTGAATCACCGGCTGCTACGATAACGCCGCAGCTTATCGAAGGAACGATCTTCATCAATCTGGTGAAGGAAAATCAAGGCCGCGATATCGGCAACGTAAATTTTACGATTCGCGTTCCCTTCAGCTGCAGTGTCGATATTGAAACGCTGATCGGAAACCTGACTGTATCGAATATTCGAGCCGGGCTTGTCCGCGCGCATATCTCCAGCGAAGGCGACATTACGCTGACGAACATTACGGCATTTGCGGTGCAGGTGCAGAACGGCATCGGCGACATTTTTTTCGACGGTGAAATGATGCCCGGCGGAAACTATCGTTTCGCGTCTCTCCGTGGGAACATTAACCTCCGAATTCCTTTCACATCCTCATTCAAATTAATGGCGACCGCTCCTTCGACGCGAAATATTTCGCTCGGTTCGTTTACCAACAACACGATGAATTATCTCGGCGACGGCCGACGCGTCGTCGGCAAATTCGGCGACGGCAGTTCGACCCTAACAGTCACCAATCAACGCGGCAGCATTTCATTCATTCGCCGCTAAAGATTTCGTGGACAGCTCTTTAACCGAAAAAAGAGTATCCACGAAACAACGCGAAAATACACAAAAGAATACCAATATCGGAAACAGCACTATGAAAACAAAATCAAACCGACCCGATGCCACAAAAAAATCTATTGCCCTCTTCGCCCGTAAACCGCTACACTTGTATTGGCTGCTCGACTCTTTCCCGGATTAAATTCAATGAAAAACAAACATATCTTATTGCTTGCCGCCCTCGTTCTCTCGTTTTCAATTGCCGCCATCGGGCAAAATACCCAGCTTGTAAAACGCACGACTTACAAGACCGACCGGTTGGATTTCGGCTTCGGCGGCACGGTTTCGGTCACGGGCGCGCCTAGCGGTTCGATCCGGGTTGAGGGCTGGTCAAACCGCTCGGTCGAAATCTCTGCCGTTATCGAAATAGAAGCGCCGACCGAAGCCGATCTCGACCGCATTTCAAAGGTTACCGGTTTTGTTACCGAAGAAAGCAACGGGCGAACCGGCGTGACCTCTACCGGCACAAATGACAAAAAGTTTTTAAAAACCGTTGACAAGAAATTCCCGAAAACGCTTCTCGGTTTGCCGTTCAGGATCGACTATGTAATTAAGGTTCCCCGCTATTGTGACCTGGAGATAGACGGCGGCAATGGCGACCTTTCGATCGCGGGCGTCGAGGGAAATATGAAGATCAATTATTTGGAATCGGAAGCGAAAATCGATTTGGTCGGCGGAGCAATTACCGCAACGATAGGAAACGGCTCGGTTGAACTAACGATCCCAAGCCGAAGCTGGCGCGGACATTTTGCCGATGTTCAGATCGCAAAAGGCAATTTGAATTTAACCTTGCCGACGGGCTTGAATGCAGATTTTGACGCGACTATACTTCGAACCGGCAAGATCGAAAACGGATTTGCCGGCTTCGTCCCAAAAGAGCGAAAAGTTGGATTTACCGAAAAGTCGATCGCCGCGAAATCGGGCACCGGAGCGGTTCCGTTGAAATTCACCGTAGGCGACGGCACCCTGACTATAAGGGAAATTGGGAAACCTTCATAGATCGTCACTAAATTGGAATTTCTCACTCTCCAGTGGTAACGTAATTTTCGTTACCACTTTTTATTTTATGTCTATAAAATCCGATCTATGGCTTCGGCGGATGGC
>JBOGOW010000605.1:0-2255 GCA_050748285.1 Pyrinomonadaceae bacterium | reverse complement strand
AAACTAAAGAACCTATTTGCTGCAACGTGTTTGGCTGTATTAGTTGGAATTAGTTTTGTCCAGCTTAATGCCTATTCAGTCGCCGCGGCTGGTTGCCCCAACAACCCGTTTCCTGAATGTGACTCTAATTTATCGCAGTCTTGGTCGTATAGTAACGGCCAACATACTACGTGGTATTGCGTTTACCAATGTTCCTGTCCTGGCGGCGGTGGCGGGGAACCTTTCGAGATCGAACGTATTGTTGAAATCGAAGGATAATCTAGTTCGGCCAGAAATGCCCAATTCACATTTTTCGATAGGAGAGTGATATGATTCGTCCACTTATTTTGTTTCTTGTATTGCTCGTTAGTCTCGGAAGTAAAGTGATTTGCCAACCGACCAAGACAGTTCGGAAAAATTCCGGATCAGTGGTGACAATCGTATCGTTTACGGAAATTCCTGTTGCGACAGAGCCATGCACTCCATCGGAATGCGAATGGTGGCAGAACATGCGGAGTGCGGGCTCAGACGTCCAACGAAAGGGCGACAAAAAATCAATCAGAAAATTTGTGAACCTCTTTATCATTGGGATTGAAAAGTCATACCGTGTTCCTATCAAAGACCGGCCGAGCCAGGGTTTGACTAGCTCTTTACAACGTCCTTTCGGCCCCGGAGTAGTGCCGGTGAACGGCACGGTTGAACTTTCCGTAGAACGTAGGTCAGATGGTTCAACCGGAGATTTAAAGATCATAAAAAGCGTTCGGCGTGATGTGGACGACCTTTGCGCTCGAGGATATCGTAGTGCAATATTTTTGCCGGCGGTCAAGGACAATTTTTTTGTGTCCACCTGGGAAAAAGGTGAGTGTACTTATTGGTCGGGCAGAAGATAAGAAATATATCTGTTGAATCTGATCACTATTTATGGGCGACCCTTGTTGCCCATTTTTTTTTGACGAACATGAAAATTTTCCGATTGGATTGATTGGAGTTTTAGTTTTTGACAGTTCCTTTTCATCAATTCTTTAAATTGAGGCTTACTTGACACAGAATTGCGGGTTTGGCATCCTTTATGTTCGCTTTTCTGTTGAAAAAGGCGAGGTATAGTCTCTTAGCTCAGTTGGTAGAGCATTACCTTGACAAGGTAGGGGTCAGCAGTTCGAGTCTGCTAGAGACTACCATTTAATCAGTGGACAGTTGTCAGTGGACAGTGTTCAGAAAGAAGTTTTTCTGACTGCCGATCACTGAACACAGACCACCGCAATATTTCGATAAGATGCTTTCGAAGAACTTTGCTGTTTTTATAACTACTACGACACGCTTTCTTTTGGCGTGAAGCATGGAGTTACGCCTTTAGGCGGCAAGCCCGCAAAAAGCGGGAACTCCAAACCTGGCAAAGTCGCTCTTATCGGATCTGATCTTGGTTGGTAGTAGGGATTGTTGATTTTAAATGCAAAAGCCCGCGCGTAAGCAAGGGCGATACATCCAACTCAATTGTCTGCAATGGCGGCCGGTAAAGAGGAAATTCCCGGATTACGCATTACAATAATGTGCTTGCTTTTGATGGCTTGGCTCTTTCCAAATAGCGAATAGCGAAAATCAAATAGTGGAAATCAATTATTCGTTATTCGTTATTCACTATTTCGGACCAGATTTTCCTAATGCGTAATCTGGGGTTATTTAACTTGCGCGTATCGCCCTTGCTTACGCGCGGGCTTTTGCAGCGGATCGGCAAGTGTATGAGCGAGATAAACGTAAAATTTGGTGAGAATCAACGAAGTATTCCTGCGCCGGCGACGGTTGCGGATGCGATAAAGGCGTTTGACCGCGACGCTCTAAAATCCGCTTTGGCCGCAAAGGTCAATGGCGAGGAAGTCGATCTTAATAAAGAGCTTACGGGAACGGACGAAGTGCTTTCAATCGAGCCGATCACCGTGGACACGCGAGACGGCCTTGAAGTGATTCGCCATTCGACTGCACATTTACTCGCGGCTGCGGTGCTCGACCTGTTTCCTGGAACCAAACTCGGAGTCGGCCCGGCGCTTATGGAAGACCCGCGTTACGGCTTTTTTTACGACGTAATTGCGCTACGAAATCTGACCGAGGAAGACCTTCCCGTCATTGAGAAAAAGATGAAGGCGATGGCAAAGCAAAATCTGCCGTATCGTCGCGAAGATATTGAAAAAGCAAAGATTCTCGAGATTTTCGAACAGCGGGATGAGCCGCTCAAACGCGAATTGATCGATGAAAAAGTGTCCGACATGGCGAGTGTTTATTAT
>JBOGOW010000604.1:0-2260 GCA_050748285.1 Pyrinomonadaceae bacterium | reverse complement strand
GATCTCGGGGCAAATTATGAAAGCTCCGGCGGATGCGACGAAAACGACCGCGGTAACGATGGAACAGATCGTAATGAAAGTTCCCGACCGCTCGCAGAAATTTCAAGCGCCTGAGCCGATCCGTCCTGACAAATCACCGTGGACATCGATGGCTGATACAGCTACGGCATTCGAAAAGCGTCGGGCTGCCACGATCAATTTTGTTAGCAAAGGAAACGACGATATGCGCGAGCGATTTTTCATGAATCCCGCATTAGGGAGTGAATTGGATGCTTATCTTTGGATCGCCTTCCTTTCGGCTCACACCGAGCGACACGTGAAACAGATTCTCGAGGTCAAGGCAAATCCTGACTTTCCGAAGAAGAAATAATCGCCGAGAGTATTAGGCAATATCATGGCCGGTCGTTATAGCGGGGCACGCAGGCGGGCCACGAAAGGATACGAAAGTTTCACGAATATTTTTGTGTCTTTTTGTGGTTGAGTATCGGTTGACAAACGGTCTAGTTTTGGCAATTGAGTTATACGGTGAGCACATGGTTCCAACCCGGGGAACATCTTGTTCGCTACCGCTCTTGGTTCTGACTTGGATTTCTTATCATTCGAAAAACCGGATAGCTAACGGTCAATACCGCGAGGGCGTAGAGGCTTGGATACGGATTGCTGAAGATGTATCCGAAGAACAGCAGAACTGCGAAGACGAGCATCATGAACGGGGCGTAGGGATAGCCCCATGCTCGGTACGGCCGCTCGAGGTCGGGTTCGATGCGGCGCAGGACGAACAGCGAGCCGATCAATAATATAACCGTCGTTACGCCAAAGAATTGATCGACGGCGAGCAGTATTTCAAAGCTGCCGATTGACGATAAAACGATGGCAGTCAATGCCGTCGTCGCCATCGCAAAAACCGGCGTGCCGCCCTTGTTAACGGTTGCGGCTCGCGCCGCAAAAAGTCCATCGCGGCCTAGGGCGAGCAGTATTCGCGGAGCCATCATCATCAGAGCGTTAATGATACCGAGCAGAGAAAGCATGGCCAGCACTGTGACGATCTGACCGCTTCGGGCGCCGAACATCAGGCTCATCGCGTCACCGCCCGCAAATTTCGAACCGGCAAGGCTCGACATTGGCAAGGCGTAAAGCAATGCCAGATTGACGAGCAGATAAATTGCTATGATAACGGCGATTCCGCCGAACAGCGATCGAGGGATGTTTTTTGTCGGGTTTGTATCTTCCTCGGTAAAATAGATTGCGGCAAACCAACCGTCGTAGGTCGAGAGTATGATCTGAAGCGCCAAAATAAATGCGACCAATGCCGCGAAAGTGCCGACAGAAGACACAACATTTGTAGTATTCGTGATCAACGCGGCATCAGCCTGGCCGCCATAAATAAAACACGCAATCACAAAAGCGACCAACGCGAGGGCTTTCAGGGCGCTGGTCAGTTTTTGCGTCGAGCTTCCCGACCGCAGGCCGATGAGATTGAGTACGGTAATCAACATCAACACGGCGGCGCTGGAAATTATTCGACCGCCGGCAAAGTCCGGAAAAAATAGTCCTGATGCATATTCGCCAAAAACCACGGAGATAAAAGCGAGCGCAATCGTCTGGTAAAGCCAGTCGCTCCAGCCGACGACAAAGCCGCCGTAATCGCCATAGGCTCTGCGAGCATAAACGTAAAAGCCGCCGGCCTTTGGAATCATCGTCGCAAGCTCGGCAATATTATTTGCTCCGAGCAGGCAATAAACCCCGCCGAGCACCCAGGCAAACATAATTAACCACACGGATGATATTTGCGCCGCAACACCACCGGGATTCCGCAGAATGCCGACGCCGATCGTGCCGCCGACAACGACAGCCAAACCGAAAGTCACGCCGAGAATTCTCAGTAATTTTCCTTTCTCCGGCGTTTGCGATGATGCCACAGTCAATGTGTTTTCCATACATTTACGTTTTAATCAGGCCTGTGTCTTCAGCCTCGTTCACGGGGCTTTTCCGGCATAGCCACGTCCGTTCACGGAGGAGCCGGAATTGGATTGCGATCTAGAAGGGTTTTGAAATCCTTATTTCAATGGCTACAGCCAGCCAGTAGGTCATGAATTTCGCTTAGCCTCCGCAAATGAAAATGTTAAGTTATTTTCATAAGAGATGCAGGCTTTTTTTAGCGAACGGTCATCGAGCGAATTTTTAATTAAGTCAGCGCGCATTTATAAGGTAATCTGCCGCTGCGCCGGTGTTTCGTTTCTGCGCGGGGTATCTATGTTTC
>JBOGOW010000603.1:0-2274 GCA_050748285.1 Pyrinomonadaceae bacterium | reverse complement strand
CTTGAGAGTCGGGGCGCGCGACCTGTTCGACATAGGTTTTGAAAACAATCCCGTCAACCGCCCCTTCAATTGTCATCGGTGCATCGATCCCGGAAAGTGAAATAGCCGCTAGCATCGTTATGTTTTCACCGTAATTTAGTGGCGTACTTTCATTGACCCGCTCGCGGACGTACCTATCAAGACTTTCATCCAGATCAATGTCGAGCATCGCCCCGGCTTCGTCCTCAGGCGAATTATGGATCGTCTTGATGAACGGTTCCGGCATGGACAAGATCAGCTCAAGCCGCTCGCGAAACGACGCGTCAGACTGCGACAGATGAACGGCATTCTCATAAGCCGACCATTTCGCCGGGCTCGGACGACGCTTCAGTATCCGCGGCGGCACCTCGCGGATCAGTGGAATGATCACGCCAGGAGCCGTCTCTAAAGCTGAGATCAAGATGGTTGTATCGTTCATAATGTTTTGTTGCCCCGCGGTTATAGACCGTGTCCCTTTCGACGGCTTCAAAGCCGGCGTGGTGGGTCATTTCGGTTTGCAATATAGGCTAATCAATCGCCTCGATTCGATCTCTGAAAACGGTAACTAGTTTATGGTCTTTGTTAAGGTCGAGTACGTCGTTCCAAACCGAATTCATCGCAGCAAAGAAATCTCGCATTTTTAGGTTTCCCAGACGAATATGAATAACGTTTGGCGGTGGCATGTGAAAGATAACTCGATTGGAAAAGTCACTGTCTTTCGAAATGATCGTCAAGGCTTTGTCTGTTGCGTATTTCCATATCTGAGTGTCCGTCCATCCATCATCAATATCGTTTTGATGAATGTAGTCTTCGCCTTTCCACAGTGAAAAGTGGTAAGGCAGATTTACGTCGATCAAGAATTTCGGCATACCATCAGACCGATCTTATGACATAATTTCTGTCCATCAGAGAACTCGCAAATTGAAGACAAGCCGAAATGTCCTCTTTCTCAAGCGATGGATATTGGTAGAGAATTTCGTCAACCGTTTCACCGGCGCCGAGAAATTCGAGAACGGTCTGAACGGTTATCCTCTTTCCGCGAATCGTCGGTTTGCCGTTGCAAATATCTTCGTTGATCGTGATCCTTTCGGTAATTGTTTTCATATTTTCACCGTAACCAATGCCATTAAACGATAGCGCGTTCTATCTTATTATACACCGTATCCCGTTCTACAGCTTCAAAGCCCGCGCGGTGGATCATGTCGATGATCTCTTGCTTGGTCATTTTGACTTCGCCGCCGGACTCGACGGAGTAGCTGTGGGTGAGTTCGCCGCCGTCGGTGGTGGTGCCGACAAGCCGCGTTGGCGCCGAAATGGAGGGCGGTCCGGGCGGTGCTTTTTCACCTCCGCAAATAGAACGGCTAATGCACTGGATCTAGGAACGGTGTGCCCGGATCACTCACATAAAAGGCCACCAGCCGCAATGGAACAGAGTTGCTGCGATTGTAGCCGGTCATCTTAACGCTAGTCGGCATCATCATCGCCTGGCCTGCTTTGACGATCAACGGCTCCCGGCCCTCAACTTCCATCGTAAACGTACCTTCCATAACGTAGACCGTAACCGGGAAACGATGTGTATGGAATAAAGTCTTTTCGCCGGGTTGGAAGCTTGCCGTCAAAACTCGCACCTCTTGCTTCTCACCCCTTGGCATTCCTTGAACGATCTCGCTTAAGATCAATTGGGGCTTTATGACCGCCCGTGCCTGACCCAGCGCTGTTGAACTAATTAGCGAAACTACAAATATCGTCGAAAAAAATTGCCACTTCTTCATCCTTGATCTCCTACTGGAGAGGGCTTTCACATTATTCATGCTGGCGTATAACCCTCCTGATCCGTCGGCCGTTCATTCTATTCGCCATTCGTCGGTTTGTAAATACCGATATTAGACCGCAATCGTTTCCACACGATTATACACCGTGTCCCTTTCCACGGCTTCGAAGCCGGCACGTTCGATCATTTCGATGATCTCTTGCTTGGTCATTTTGACTTCGCCGCCGGACTCGACGGAGTAGCTGTGGGTGAGTTCGCCGCCGTCGGTGATGGTGCCGACAAGCCGCGTTGGCGCCACATCAGTCTTTCTTTTTTAACTCATCAAGTTCCTTTTGCAGAGCTTCGATAAGTTTGTTGAGATTGTTGATTCGGGTTTCATCAGTAGTCGTTGTCAAAAACTTTTTCAACGTTACCAGTTGTGCTGTTTTCAATGCCTGTTCTGCCGGAACTTCTATATCAGGCTTCACGCCCGTCCCTTCCCAATT
>JBOGOW010000602.1:0-2281 GCA_050748285.1 Pyrinomonadaceae bacterium | reverse complement strand
CGATCGCAACGATGGTTTTGAAGGAGAACGCCAAACGCGAGAGATTTACAGAAGTTTTCGTCGAAGATGATCGGATCGTGGGTTTTGGCGAATATGCGAAACCTTTAACTGAGGAGGAAATCCGCAATCCGCAATCCGCAATCCCAAATCCATTGATGTTCACCGGAATTCATATCCTTGAGCCGCAGGTCTTCGATTATATTCCCCGCAGTGTTTATTCGGACATCGTTCCAACGTTTTATTCTAAAGCGCTGAAAGATGGCAAACCGATCGCCGCGCACGTAACCGATGCCGACTGGTATGAATTATCCACGATACCGCGCTATTTGGATATCAGCCTCGCGATGATGAACGGTAAAGACGTTCATGTTGGGACGAACCTCGAGATGGCAAAGACGGCGAGCGTTCGTGATTCGGTAATTTGGGACAACGTGGTTATCGAAAGCGATGCCCATCTTTATCGAACGATCATTGCCGACGGCGTTCGGATTCCCGCTTCAGCAAGGTTTGAGAATGTCGCGATCGTGTGTGCAGAAATGGTCAGAAACTGCGCAGAAATACCGGAGAAAGCGTTAAAAGGCTATATTCAGGACGAGAATTATATCGTTCCGTTAAACTAGAAATGCCGGAGCTGATAAAACGAATAGAACAATATTTGGCCGATCGGGCAATTGAATCCCCGCTCGAACAACTTACGCCGGATGCATCGACGCGCAGATATTTTCGTTTTCAAATGAATGGCCGTTCGGTTGTTGCATGCGTTTATCCAGACGATATAAAACATCTCGCACGTTCGTATATCGATGTTACCGAGTTGTTTGAACTCAACGATCTGCCGGTGGCAAAAATTCACGAGTTTGACGAGGTGCTTGGCGTTCTGGTTATCGAAGACCTCGGCGACACGATCATGCGGGCACAGCTAGAGTCAAGCAGCGATGAACAAAAAGATCGCCTTATTCGCGACGCCATTTCGTTAATTCCAAAAATACAAGCCGCAACAAGTTCGGCCGGGAAAACTAATTCGATCGCTTCGAGGCTTCGATTCGATGTTGAAAAGTTAATGTGGGAATTGAATTTTTTCAAAATCCATTATTTTACGACGTTCAAGAAAGAACCGCTGGACGCCGAAGTCGATCAGGCATTGAATGCGGAATTTATGCAGCTTTCATCGGAACTCGATTCAAAAGCGACGGTACTTTGCCATCGGGATTTTCACGCTGCGAATTTGATGATCGATCCGACAGGGTCACTACGGATCATCGACCATCAAGATGCGAGGATCGGGTCGCCGACCTACGACATTGTTTCCCTCTTGTTAGATCGCGTTACCGAAACGCCGGACACTGCATGGATCGCAGAAATGCAGAATCATTTTCACACGCACCGAAAATCGTTGATGTTGTCGGAGCTTGACCGCGTTGGGTTCGAAAATGAGTTTCAGCTTCAAACTGTCCAACGATGTCTCAAAGCGGTTGGCACTTTTTCGTTCCAATCGGCTTCACGCGGCAAAGGATATTTCGTTCCGTTTATCAAACCGATGTTTCGTATCGTCCTCGCGGCCGCTGAATCGCTCGACAAATTTCCAAATATCCAATCGGTTTTGAAAAGCGAACTTCGTTAAACCCGATGGTGATCACCGCGCCAATTTTTGACCGCAAGTTTAATATCCTTCGGCGTTTCAAACTCATCCTTTAACGTCCTTTCAACAAGCCCTGGCAGTTCTTCATCCGATGCAAATCTAAGCGCGATCATCTGCCCAAGTCTAATATTGTCAATCGCGCCTGACGCAAGTTCGGGCGGCAACAGCATCTTGTATCGCAGCCGGTCCTCTAGTCGGATAACCCGATCTTGCACCTTCAACGCCTGAAGCCGCGCCGTCAACGCAATAACGATAAAAATAAAGCAAATAAAAACCCAAACGCCGCGGTCGAGTCCCGGCTCCTGATAAAACCGAAACGCTTGAAACAAAAAATGTAGCGTCAGAACCGGTATCAAAAAGAAATGAAAAAGTGGAAACCAGCGAACGTGGTTCGAATAATTTTGTGCTTCTGCCATTATTTTCTCCGTGAATTAGAGTTTTGAGATTGCAAGAACTTCTTCCTTCTTACCAGTGAAATCTTCGCCCGGGTTTACGAAAAGATTCTGTTCGAATCGATATTGTTTGTCATAAAGCTGCTTGTATCTGCCGTTCATCGCTATGAGCTCATCGTGGGTGCCGCGCTCGAGGATTTCGCCGGATTCTACAACGAGGATCTGATCGGCGCTTCTGATAGTTGAAAGC
>JBOGOW010000601.1:0-2281 GCA_050748285.1 Pyrinomonadaceae bacterium | reverse complement strand
ACACACTTATATGCTACTTTTACCATGGGTTTTTCAAAGCTCTCTAGTATCTAATTCGGAACCTATATGAAAACACGCGTTGGGGTAATATTTGGCGGTCGGTCGGGGGAGCATGAGATATCGGTGCGGTCGGCGAAGACCGTGATCGAAAAGATCGACCGTGATAAATATGCGGTAGTGCCGGTGGCAATCAATGTGGAAGGAAAGTGGCTGTCGCCTGCGGAATCGGCAAAATGGTTTCCATCTGAAACGATTGCGGATCTTTTGCCTGAGATCGAGACTTTGGGTGAAGGAGCGGTCGGGCTAGTCGGCGACATCGCGTTCAAAGGATTGAAGAAACTGGATGGCGACGGCGTGATCGGGCTGGATGTGGTCTTTCCGGTTTTGCACGGCACTTACGGCGAAGACGGCACGATACAGGGGTTGTTCGAGATGGCCGGCCTTCCGTATGTCGGCTGCGGCGTGCTTGCTTCATCGTGCGGCATGGACAAGGTTGTGATGAAAACGCTCTTCCGAGAAGCCGGTCTCCCGATCTGCAAATACACCTGGTTTTTACGCGGCGATTTTGAAGCAAAACCGGAAAAAGTAATAGGCGGCGTCGAGGCGTCTGTGGGATATCCATGTTTTGTAAAACCCGCGAATCTAGGATCGTCAGTCGGTGTTTCGTTTGCAAACGATGCGTCATCTTTACGCGACGCGATCACACTTGCTGCCGAATATGATCGCAAGATCGTCGTCGAAGAAGCTCTGGAAATGCGCGAGATAGAATGTGCGGTGCTTGGCAACGAAAATGCGAAGGCGAGCCGTCCGGGTGAATACATTATCCGCGACAGCTCAAAGGCTTTTCTTGATTACACCGAGAAATATTCCGGCACGGGCAATAACGAATTCGTGGTTCCTGCTCCTGTATCGGCGGAATTGGAAGAACGTATAAGAGCGATGGCCGTTGCCGCGTTCAAGGCGATCGACGGTTCGGGTTTGGCGCGTGTCGATTTCTTTTTGCGAAACGATACCGGTGCGTTGATCGTGAACGAGATCAACACGCTGCCGGGTTTGACCGATGCTTCTGGTTACCCAAAGATGTGGGCAGGCAGTGGAAAAGAATTCAGCTTCGTGATCGATGAATTGATCGAATTGGCATTTGAACGACATCAAGATCGTGAGCGTAATAAAACTTCGCGAAACTTTGCGTAATCTTTGCGATGCTTTGCGGTAATATTCAAAGCTGTAACGCAAAGGAACGCAATGAAGCTATGAACCGCAAAGCACCCCAGCCCGTCCGGGTCGGGCGTCTGTCGGAATGAAACAATTCCGCTCTAATAGAAGAGTCCTTTGATAAACCTGATTTTATTTGCCTCAAAACTCATTTTTAATTTTTTTTGAAAATTAGAGTTGTATTTTTGCTTTTTCGCTCATCATTTTAGTGTTTTTCAGGTTTTATTTGTTTCATTCTTGGGTTTTCGCCTCATTTCATGTGGTTTGGGCGCAGTTTTCCCGCTTGGTCGGTGACGGTTGTGGTGTTTGAATCAATATCGGTTTGCACTTTGCCGGTTGAGTTTGTGTTTGTTCCCCACGGAGCGGGAAGCACTGCACCGGAGAATGTTTCTACTTCGGAGTGTCTTTCGGTGTTGACGGATAGGCTTCGAGTCCAGCCTGTTGTTGATGCTGATTGTTGTTAAACCAGGTCCATTGAGGTAACAAAGTTAGAATCAGCATTTATCAATTTCAAAACACCTCCTTCAGAAAGTATTAACAACGTCGGGTTTAATCGCTTCAGACCCAATATTAACAAATCAGAATAACCTCGGCTGTTCGTGCTCACCCATACTTCCGAAAAAGTGCGTCCTAGAAATTGGGCCAGTTCTTGGCAATTCTGATAATCCTCTGGAGCCTCATCCGGACTTAATAAGTCACATCGTACCTCGTCGGTGTCGACGAAGGGTTGAATTTGCAGAACGACATTTTCCAAATGGACGAACAATTGATCTATCAAGATCTCATTGTTGACCGCCTCAAAGTCCGCATTGAGTTTTACCTGGATTCTTGTAATCGATTCCCCCAGAAAATCATTAAGTGTTTTCATCTTCCAACTATTTCTGCGACTTTGTTCCTGCTTGCTTTACAAGTTTCATCACCGTTTCTGCAGCCGCATCCTTTTGTGCAGCCAGGTTAGCGATTTCACCGAGGCGTTTTTCCCAGTAATCTATTGGGACATCTCCCACTCGGGTCGCAGACGCATTACCACCCCTCGCCGTCAAAACTTCCTTGGCCTTTGTCTGAG
>JBOGOW010000600.1:0-2288 GCA_050748285.1 Pyrinomonadaceae bacterium | reverse complement strand
TTTCGGGCGAGGTGTTGAACGGGCTTCCGAGCGAATTCGAATTACTCGATGAACCGGAATTCCCGAAATCAAGACCTTTGGCGCATGTGCAACCCAATGCGACCGCTCCGACGAAACAAATCGCGATAAGTCCGTTTAATAAATTTCCGTTACGATCTATTAGTTTGTAAATTGATTGTTTCATTGACACGCTCCTGAAATTATCGTTTTCGCCACGGCTCCAAAAGGCTTACCCAGCTATCGACAGAACGCTGAAATTCGTTCGCACATCTTACGGCACGTTCCTTTGGCAGAAATCCGTCAGTGACGATGTCGGAAAATTTATCAGGGTTCGAGCCGTAAATCATGCACAGCGAGTTATAAAAACGCTGTTCCTGCAACAGGTGTTCGTCGGCCATATTCGGTTTCCCCGAACGCTGTTTTGATTCGATCGCAAAAGCATCGGCCGCAGCCAACACCGAACGCACGCCTTCATCGCCAAGCTCGATCAAATTAATATAAGCGGCACAGCGGTCGGCCGCGTCTTCCTCATTTCCGGCCACGGGCAATGAATAGGCGTCGATCAAAGCGTGTCCGATCTCGTGCAAAAACACGAATTTAACGGCGTCAAACATTTTCGCGTACGCTTTTTGATCCGTATCGCCGGCGCTTCGAAACGTGCTGTAGAAATGCTCCATCAGTTCATAGCACATCGTTACCGAATGATCGCTGGAATCGTAGAACGCATTCGTCTCATTACAATCTTTTGTCCTGAGATAGAGGTCGTGCGGAAGACTGAGTGCAAGATTTAATTTTGCCGCCGCCTTGATAAGCAGCTTTTCGTTCTTTACCTGTCGGTCGAGTTCTTTATAACGCGGCGTTGAAACTTCGAGGTGCTCGACGATGAAATCACCGTCATCCTCCTTTTTCCCGGCAGAGGTTTTTGTCGATTCGGGCGGCGCATTTGAAGTTGAATTCGACTTAGAAGCCGGAGCCGTCGGTTCATTGCCGCTGGTACCAAGGTCGCGATCGCTTCGGCAAAAACAAGCCGTAACAAGCGAAATGATAAAGCAGACCAGCAATAAATTGCCAAGATTCTTATGTCGTGATAACGGCATTTGCTAAAAACTGAAAGTCGATTCCTCTACATTGACGTTGGAAAAGATGCGATTTGCAAAAAAAGAGGATGTCTGAAAAGTCACTTTTGAAGAATCTGTAACCACTAAACCACACGAAAAAAAACTAAAAAGAGTCAAAAGCGGGTGAATTTCGTGGTTACATTTCTTTAGTTTTTCCGCTTTTTAGACAACCTCGATTTTATGTGCAATGACCCGAATGTCTATTGCGAACTCTCAACTAGTTTAACTAAAGTTCTGACCGCAACCCCTGTCGGACCTTTCGCCTGGAACGGACGAACAGTATCGCACCAAGCTGTCCCGGCGATGTCGAGGTGCGCCCACTTCGCTTTGTCAATGAATTCCTGAATGAACACGGCGCCCATTATCGTGCCGGCTTTTCCACGCGGGCCGATGTTTTTGATGTCGGCGATATCCGATTTTATCTGTTTGCTGTATTCCTTGCTGAGAGGAAGCTGCCAGAAGCCTTCGCCCGTTTCCTTCCCAAATCCGATGATCTCGTCAACAAGCGGTTGGTCGTTGCCCATGATGCCGGTATTTTGATCGCCGAGCGCAATTATTACGGCTCCGGTCAGCGTTGCCATATCTACGATTCGCGTAGCGCCTTGTCCTTCAGCAAATGCGACAGCATCTGCAAGAACAAGACGGCCTTCGGCGTCGGTATTCAGGATCTCGACCGTCTTTCCATTCGAGGCGGTTACTACGTCGCTTGGCCGCGAAGCTTTTCCGTCAGGCATATTTTCGACCGCCGCGATGACGCCAAGAACCGGCACCGTGGGTTTAAGCAACGCGATCGCACGCATCGTTCCGATAACTGTCGCGCCGCCGGACATATCGTATTTCATCGCGTCCATATTCTCGCCGGGTTTTAACGAAATACCGCCGGTATCGAAGGTAATGCCTTTGCCGACCAACGCAAGAAGTTCGCCTTTTTTGGCCGTATTTTTCGAGGGCGTATATCGGAGAATGATCAACTTGGCAGGCTGTTCCGAACCAAGCGAAACGCTAAGCAGAGAACCCATGCCGAGCTTTTTCATTTTTGCTTCGTCAAGAACTTCGTACTTTAAGCCGACCTCTTTTGCGACCTTTGCGGCGCGATTTGCCATCTCGGTAGGCGTTAAAATGTTGGGAGGTTCGTTCGCAAGATCGCGCGTGAAATTCATAGATTCGCCG
>JBOGOW010000599.1:0-2296 GCA_050748285.1 Pyrinomonadaceae bacterium | reverse complement strand
ACAGACCTCGTACAGCGTTATTCGTTTCGCAAGATTTCTCCGTTCGCTAAAATAGCAATATCCGGAAACTATGAGAATTGCGGCCACCGTAATTGCAATCGTTTGCATGGCCATTTGCTATGATTTGCGCGCTCAGGACGATGATGATGTGATTAGAGTCGATTCGTCCCTCGTAGTTCTTAACGTAACCATCACCGACAGCGAAGGGCGTCCGGTTTCGGGCCTGCAGCGAAATCGATTTTCAGTGTTTGAGGACGGAAAGGAACAGTCCATTGAGTTCTTTTCCTCTGATGAGACGCCTTTCGCAGCGGTCATTTTGCTGGACACCTCCGGCAGTATGGAGGAGCGCGTATCGATGGCAAGGGCAGCCGCCATTCGATTCCTCTCAGGTCTTCGCGAAAATGACATGACTGCGATCTATCGTTTCGATTCGAAGATCGAACTTGTTCACCAATTCTCGGAAATGCGCGATATGGATGAACGCGTTTTTGAGGTCAAGGCATATGGAATGACCGCTTTGAACGACGCTATAATTAAAGCATCGGTCGAACTTTCAAAGCGGCCGGAAAAACGAAAGGCGATAATCGTATTGTCCGATGGCCAAGACAATTTTAGTGGAAAAAGTGCTGATCGGGCATTGCGTTCTGCTCTCGCCGCCGATGCCTCGATCTATACGGTTGACATGTCCGACCCTGGCGCATCAAAAAGGTTGCAGAACGTCAGCGTGCTTAAGAACTTCGCGGAGCGCACCGGCGGACGCTTTGTTTCAAGTCCGGGCGGCTCTCAGATGCGCGAAGCTTTTGAACAGATAGTCGCCGAACTCGGAAATCAATATACGCTCGGGTATCAGCCTAAGAACTCTGTACAAGATGGAAAATGGCGGGCGATCGCTCTCCGCGTTGCACGCAAAAATCTGATCATCCGAACGCGGAAAGGCTACAATGCGCCGAAAGCATCAAAATGAATTTCGCCGATATTATTTTGCTAATCTTCGGCTAGCACGAACGTAATTATCATCATCACGCAGTATTCAGTTACTTTTCCATCCGAAATATTTACCTTCTGCTCCTTTCCCCACGCACCGCAAACGTTTTCTAGTGTCATTTGATAACTCCGGTTTAGTGAGCAAAACGCAGCGTCTCCGAAATTAATCGATGTCTGCCGAATCACAACCATTTCGTTTTCCGTGCATCAAACTGCAAGATTTCCTAAAACCGTGCGTTCAAAAGACGTAGAGGCTTTTATCGGAAGATCAAGGCCGCAAACATTTAGAATAGGGAATCGAAAATAATATGAGAAAGTTTACCGCCTGGATGCTGCTTGTCGCGATTTATGTAGCGGGGATCGCACCCGCCGCGATGTCCGTTCAAGGCCAGATCGTTGGGAAAACATTTGATATGAAGATGAAAGATCATCCGTCGGGATTGACGTTCCGTTTGAGCGAAGGCATTGAAGGCGCGGAAACTCGAACAGTCCAGCCGCCGGCGCAAACCGATCCGCTTTCGCAGGGCGAGGCCGGTAAAGTTCTCGGCAGGTTGCCGGCGATAAAATCCGATCCCGATGATAAGACAGAATTCGCAAAGCGTATCGGAACATTGCCGGCGCCGAAAACCGGCAACAAGATCCTCGTAAAATTTCCGTCCGATGAGCAGCGTTCGCTGCCGAACATCGACGGAGCGAAAACGGCACTCGAAGTTCTTCGATTCTCACCCGAAGGCGAGGTGCCGCTCGCTCCCGATCTAAGTGTTACATTTTCTGAGCCGATGGTCGCGGTTACTTCGCAGGAAGAAGCGGCGAAATATGCACCGGTTGAATTGACGCCGAATGTCGAGGGTCGCTGGCGTTGGCTGGGCACGAAAACGCTGATGTTCGACACGACAAAGCGTTTCCCGATGGCGACAAAATTTACCGCACGCATTCCTGCCGGAACAAAGTCTGCGACCGGACAGGTTTTGCAAAAAGATTTCGTCTGGACATTCACAACTCCGCCGCCAAAGGTCGAACAGATGATACCGAACGCGCAGATCGTCCGCCGAAATGCGTTGATGTTCGTCAGCTTTGATCAGGCGATAAACCCCGAAGCTGTTCTCAAAACGATCAATGTTAGCGGCGGCGGCAAGCGGCTTTCGACACGGCTTGCGACGCAGGCCGAGACCGATGCAGACGCAAATATTTCGTATCAATCAAAACAGGCTCAGCCCGGCAGATGGATAGCTTTTCGTGCGGTAAATAGCGACGGCACAACAGAGAATGCGCTGCCGCCGGCTTCCGGTATTTCTGTAACGGTGGAAAAAGG
>JBOGOW010000598.1:0-2301 GCA_050748285.1 Pyrinomonadaceae bacterium | reverse complement strand
GCCTGGGAGTCGCCGGATATGTTCAAGAATCTCGAAAAGGTGATCTACGATGCACCGAACGGCAAGGAAAAGCTCGCCAAAACCCAGGAATGGCTAAAATCCATTCAGGAACAAATGGCCGGTGCGCAGACAAGCGACGCGGCCGCCGGTTAAATAATCGGTCGATTATTAGTTGAATTCGGGAGGAAGCAATTCCTCCCTTTTTTGCGCGTTATGATAAATTTATTGCTGTTATGACAAAGAAATTATTAGTTCTCATCGCGGTTCTGGCGTTTGGTTTATCTGTAGCAGGTCAAACAAAGTCCGGATTGAGTGCTCGGGAGGAACAACTTGCTAAAACACTCGCTGCCCAATTCTTCAACGAATACCAACGGACAAGGTCAATCGAATCGTTGGTAAGAAAATTCGTCATAAAAGACTTCGCTCCGCGCGCAGCATTTTGTTGGAAAAGCTTGGACGACGACTGTGGTGGTTTCGCTAGGGATTTTTGGAACTCTTTTGAGGAATCTTCGCCTAGTGGGTTTACAACTCACGACTTTTTTAGGTTTTACGTTTCTGTTTCTGACTTTTTGTTCATTCGACATCAGTGTTTGCGCTACCTGGCATTGGCTTCTGGTCGCTCAACCGATGAATTCACCGACGACGATGTATGTAGATTTAAGAAATTACTTGAAGAGGAGCTAAGAGATCGACCAGATTTACATAAATTTGAATTCCTAGGAGAATCCGGAATCGAGTTGTGGTGGTATCAAGGAAAAAATGTAAGCGAGTTCAGAAAAATCCTGGGCGATGCCGAAAAATATAATGCCGCCGGTAGAAAGGTCGAAGTAAGATTGCAGAAAGACTTGATGAAATCTCGACCGACACTTGATCTCCGAATATTTCCAAACCAGTTGCGAGTTGACCTCAAAATCAATGAAGGACGATTCTTCAAGTATCCAAAAGGGACTCGCATAATTCAGGTCTGGCCAAATGGTGTCGATGTTCCGTTTGTTCTCGACATGATTAAACACAACGGTAGAATCAAAATCGTTGCGGCCTATGCGCCGATGGACTAGAGCAAGAGCCGAGTTCTGTGTTCCTCTATTTTTTCCAGTACGCCAACTGCCAGTTCAAGGGCAATTCGTCCGTCTTTGCCCAAAACAGGAACGGCCGTATCATTTTCTATCGCATCAAGAAACGCGGTGATTTCTGCGCGGAGCGGTTCGATGTCGTCGATTTCGAGGCGATTGATCGAGATGCCGGCAAGCGGATGTGCGGGATTCGGATTTAGTGATGTAACCGAAGCAAATTTCGTCGCGTAATCTAAAACCACATACGAACTTGTCTGATAAAACCGCGTTTTTCGAATCTTTTCGGTTCCGACGCGGGAAGCAGTTATATTTGCGACAGCGCCGTTTTCAAATTCTATCCTCGCGTTCGCTGCATCCACTTTTCCGGAAATTATCGGAATACCGACAGCTTGTATTGATGAAACTTTCACATTTTCACCGACCAACCACTGAACTGCGTCAAGGTCGTGAATCATCACATCCAGAACCACATCAACGTCGAGCGAGCGATTCGGAAAAGGCGAGACGCGATGGATCTCAAAATAAAGCGGCCGCGTTACGTGCGGGCGAAGCGCGACCATTGCGGGATTAAATCTTTCGAGTTGCCCGACCATTAGCTTCGCACCTGATGCATCTGCGGCTGCGATCATTTTATCGGCCTCGTCGAGCGTGATCGCGATAGGTTTTTCGACAAGCACGTGCACGCCCGTTTCCAAAAACGCGGTGGCGATCTCGCAATGCGTCTCGGTCGGCGTTGCCACTGATACAAGATCGACGTTGCCGAGCAATTCCCGCCAATCGTTGAACGACGCTGAGCCGTTTTCCAACGCGATCCGTTTCGCAGTTTCAGAATTTGAATCACACGCTCCTACAAACTCGATACGGCCTTCCGCCGCGAGTTCCGCGTAGTTGCGCGCGTGATGACGCCCGAGGCTGCCAACGCCAATCACCGCGACTCGAAGTTTTTTCGAGTTAAACATAATGTTAAATCGCGAATCCCCCGAATGGACTCTTGCATTTGCAGGCAACGATGCCTGCATGCGCTTTTGACTGGATCGCAGGCATCCGTGCCTGCAAGCGCTTTTGACTGGAACGCAGGCATCCGTGCCTGCAAGCGCTTTTGACTGGAACGCAGGCATCCGTGCCTGCAAGCGCTTTTGACTGGAACGCAGGCATCCGTGCCTGCAAGAGTGCCAAGAGCGAAAGCAAGTTGGCAACCCGCAGCGACACGACAGGCACCCTTGGGCGG
>JBOGOW010000597.1:0-2302 GCA_050748285.1 Pyrinomonadaceae bacterium | reverse complement strand
GAGCGTAATAGATGTGTCCCAGAGTGACGCGGGTAAAGGGAAAATTCGGGTCAAGTGTCAGCGCACGTTTGCATTGCTCGATTGCCTCGTCGTAGCGTTTCGCGGCGTAAAGATTGACTGCGACATCGGCACTGATA
This sequence comes from Pyrinomonadaceae bacterium, assembly GCA_050748285.1. Lineage (GTDB taxonomy): Bacteria > Acidobacteriota > Blastocatellia > Pyrinomonadales > Pyrinomonadaceae > OLB17. The sequence goes on along the minus strand of JBOGOW010000597.1, from coordinate 2,165 downwards.
ATCGGAGAAAGCGGGTCCAATTCTTCCGCCTTTTTTCCGGCGGCAACCGATTCGTCAAACTTTTTCTGAGCAATCAGAACCGAGTTGCCGAGCCAATGATAAGCGGTCGCATAATTTGGATTGAGTTCTATAGCGCGTCGGAATGCCTTTTCAGATGGCTCCGGATTCCACGCAAAATTGTTGAGATAAATGCCAAGCGCGGCGTGCGCTTCCGCCAGCGAATCGTCCAACTCCAAAGCCCGTTCCGCCGCCGCTTTCGCCTTGGGCATCGAATCTTTCGGCGAAGCCGCTCCAAAAAAGCCGGACAAGACATAGCTTTGCGCCAAACCCGCATACGCGAGCGCAAATTTCGGGTCTTTTTCAATCGCTTGATTGTAATATTCAACCGATTGTTTCAGCCCGTCGGCGGTTCGCTTGTTCAAGTAGAAACGCCCTTTCAGATAAAGTTGATAGGCATCGGCATCGGCGGTGTAACTCTTTTCGACTTTCGCCGTGTCCGCGCCCGACAATTTTGATTTTAGTTTGCCCGAAACATCGCGGGCGATGTCGGTTTGAAGCGTTACGAGGTCAGATGATCGGCGGACGTATTGCTGACTCCAAATTGAGTTTTCGGTTGCCGCGTCAACCAATTCCAAACTTAAAATCAACTGGTAGCCGCGCTGTACGACGCGCCCGTTTAGAATCGCCTGCACGTTTAATTCTTTACCAATCGTCTGCGGATTCGTCTCCTTATCTTTGTAACGAAACACCGACGAACGCGCCTTGACGCTCAAATTCGGCAGTTGCGACAAACTGCTAATCAAGGTTTCGGTCATACCGTCGGAAAGATATTCAACATCGGCATTCCCGCTATCATTGACAAACGGCATCACGGCGATGGATTCGATTTGCTTTGTTGGAGAGAAATTTCGATAACCGAAAAATCCGCCGGTGAGAAGCACGACTATGACACCGGCGATCATGAGCGGCTTCGCCGCTCGATGTGCGGAAAGGCTCTGCTTTTCCGGCACATCGCTCAAATTCTTCTGCGGCTCCGCCGCCGCTCCGCGCGGGAAGATTGCGGTTTGGTCAGTTGTATGACTAAAGGCGCGGGTTGGCGAATCGCTCACAGAAAACCCAGTCGCTACCGCTCCCGGTTCTGACAATATCGCCGTCGCCGGTTCATCCATCGACGCCGGGCCATACAGCAATTCGGATCCATCATCTAGACAGAAGCTCATTGTCAGATCATATTCACGATTGCATTTCGGGCATTTCTTCATTTTGAACTACTCTTTCTTTGGATTTTTAATGTCTCGCTATTTCTCTCGCTCAACTCACGGGCCATAATCACGGCGTCGTGCAGTTTTTGTTCTAGCAATTTCTTATCGGGAAGCTGCGTCCAATAGTCGGCAACCTTGATGTCGGATTTGTCGAGGGCCAATAATTCAACCCGTTCATTTGATTTTTCCGAACATAAAATCAAACCGATCGGCGATTCTTCCCAGGGTCTGCGGTCGTATTTATCGAGCCAACGGAGATAAAACTCGGTCTGCCCAAAATCGGCGGGCATAAATTTGCCGAGCTTTAATTCAATGACGACCAGGCGTCGCAATTCCCGATGATAGAGCAGCAGATCAATATGAAAATCATCGCCGTCAACCGTGATTCGTTTTTGTCGGGCGACAAACGCAAAGCCAACTCCGAGTTCGAGCAAAAATCTTTCGAGTTCGCGTAAAATTGCGTTTTCCAAATCTTTTTCGCTGAAAGTATCGCTCAAACCGAGAAAATCGAGAAAATATGTGTCGCGGAAAACGAGGTCAGGCGTTAGTTTATCTTCATCCCGAAGTTCGGCAATTTCGTTTTTGATAGTTTCTTCGGGCTTGCGTGAAATCGCCGTCCGCTCAAAAAGCATTCCTTGAATTTTGCTCCGCAGAGTGCGAACATTCCAACGCTCGATGCGACACATTTCGGCGTAAAAATCGCGGCTTAATTGGTCTTTTTGATAAATAATTTCTTTGAAATGCGACCATCCCAATTGTCTCGACAGTGTAGAGACCATTTCAATATCTGAAAAAGTCTCAGCAAATCGCATAAAATGAAACAGATTTTGACGACTAAAACCTTTTCCGTATTCTGCGGTCAATTGTTGCGACAGCGTAGAGACAATTTCATTTCCATACTCC
>JBOGOW010000596.1:0-2315 GCA_050748285.1 Pyrinomonadaceae bacterium | reverse complement strand
ACTCACAGCAGCTCGACGCCGACTCAACCACATTCCCCGTAATATCATACTTCAACGTCGAAACCGACGCATTCGCATCCGTAGTCAACGCCGCATCCGAAAACGCCGTGACATTAGCAAAATACCAAGATTACTGATTCAGATTTAGTCCGTGGAATTGACTATTGGCTGTAACGACCAAGTTTTTCCGCCATCGAGGGTGCGTAGAAGATCTCTGGCATTATTCAATGCAAAACCTTTCTTTGAATCAAGAAATTTTATATCGCCAAGTTGATCGCTGGACTCATAAACTGTCTCCCAAGTTTTCCCACTGTTGATTGTATGAAGTATTTTCCCGACTGAAATATCTCTTGGAAATGAGTTATGACAACTTATCCAGCCTTCATTTGCATTAATAAAGCTAGCCCGGTAAAAAGTAAATTGTTTTTTATCGCCTTCTAATAGATTTTCTGGAACTTCTACTCTTTCCCATTTATTTCCGTCTGTCATACGCCAAAGTTGGCTACTACCACCTACTATCCAGCCGTTGTTTTCATCTACGAACGAAGCTCCGAAAACACCTCCTTCTGTTGCGCCACTATCAACTTCATTTTCCCAAGTTCTACCTAAATCCACAGAACTCCAAATACCATCGCCGTAGCCCACCACCTTTTTTTCGCTTAGGAAAGCGATATATTTAACTCCGTGATTGACGGCAAGGAATTCATTTTCGTTATTTGGTTCCTTTCCCGCTTCCTGCCACGTTTGACCAGCATCTTTTGTTACATATAAAGGTAGCCACCTTGCGGAGACAACTCCATTCGTCTGGTTAGAAAAGACAACGCTGTAAATAGGAGAAGGAACCTGTAATACTTCTTTCCATGTTTTGCCACCGTCTGGGGTCTTAAGTATTGTATTTGAGCGTCGATTGTTATTCCACAAATCACTTACTGCAAAGCCGGTTTTGGGATCGATGAAAAAAAATTTCAATACAGGTTTTATATCTTTGTTATTAACGACTTGCCACGATTTTCCACCATCGACAGTCGCACATAGACTTTCGGACCGCCCGCAAATTGACCATGCATAAGTCAAATCTGCAAAAAAGATGCCAGAGGCGATTTTAGTGAATTGATTGGGGAAGTGATTTTCAAGTATTTCTCCATTCGAATCAACCTCAATTTTTTTCTCGACAATAGGTTGGTTGCGATTAGCAATTTCTCCAAGTTTCGAATCGGTAATTGTAGACGTGCACCCTAGGGTGGAAGCTACAACAAATATGAAAAAACGAATACTGACTTCCCTAGATTTAAGCATATTCCATTTACCTATTATCACAGCTATTTCTCCCTCGACTAGCAGATTCTTGGGCTGTTTGAAAGGTTCCATCCCCTTCACGTGAGCCAGGAAAGTAGTTGAAGAATCTGGTCTCACCAAATTGAAGTGTTGGTGTATTCAAGGTGCTTCCACCAAGAAACCAAAGAATTCCCGCACTCGATACTTTTTTTCGGACATCGGAAACAGTAGCTGGCATGCTATGGCTTTTAACATCCGCCACGATCTGTTTCGCGACTGCCTGAGCAACTTTATATCCAACGCAGTTCCCAGTAAGGCGACTGATAGAGGCATCATTGGCAGCTTGTTGATAAGGCGCTGAATTATCGTCATTAGCCCGAGAAATTCTATCAACTACATTCAAAAATCCACAGCCAAATTCGGTACTGTTCAACCAATGCGCATTCAGGAAAGTCTGTCCAATGGCTTCGAGTTCCGCAGGATTGCCTTTATCGGATTCACCAAACAGAAATCTAGTTAGAGTATCCACTTCTGTATCACCTGTTTGCTTAGCGTCACACGGCTGCGGTGACGGGGGGGTTGGTACATTCACCCCGATATCTATCCCGCCAGTATCAGTATCACCGCCTATTCCGATAGGACCAATCCACCTTAATCCGCAAACATAAACGTCAAACGTTTGCTGATTACGTGTGTCAAAACCGGTAGTTATTGTAAATTGATATTGACAACTCCCCCAATCAATTGCCCAGTAGAGCCCGCTAGGATCTACAAAATTTATAGGATCGTTACCTACATAACTGTAACGGTTAAAGGACTGTGGATCGATAATCGACATGCTGCCTTTATACGGGTCGGGACTTGTCCAACGCCCAGCTTTCGCATCGTTCTTTCGCCAAGTAGCATGGTCAAGCCCAGTTGCCTCATCTCTTTCAGTCAAGGCAAAAGAGTTCGTGTCAAAAGTTGTGGAAATAGATTTTCGCATCCTTGTTTGCCAAAGGTTTTAAATCCGGTTTTTTAAGGGAGATTGTCTGGTAGTT
>JBOGOW010000595.1:0-2315 GCA_050748285.1 Pyrinomonadaceae bacterium | reverse complement strand
CTACCAGACAATCTCCCTTAAAAAACCGGATTTAAAACCTTTGGCAAACAAGGATGCGAAAATCTATTTCCACAACTTTTGACACGAACTCACCCCAACGGTCCCTCACGGAATAGTGTGAGAACGTAGTGTTCGTTGCCGTGTACATTCCCAGTCCCCGATCTTCAAATCTGAAGCCGGGGTCTTGTTGGTATTGTTCAAGTTCCTCGGGAAGATATGAATTGCCGAGGCCGTTGCGGAAAAGGGCGCTGGCGACCGGGCCGATCAGCGTCAGGCCCTGTAGGGTCATCGTTACGCGCTGGCCGTTGACGTATTGCGGGTCGAGGTCGTTGACTTCGAAAAACGGAGATTCCTCGGTTGGTTCGGGTGGCGGTTCGGGTTCGACGTAGGGAGTCTCGATACCCATGTTCCCGCCCATCGGGTCGGCCTCTGTCGGCGAGTCTTCGAAAGATTCGCCCGAAAGCGCACTGCCGTTGCTAAACGAAAGGCGCGAACTCATCCCGCTCGGGTCGGTGTGGCTGAAGTGTACATTCTTATACAAAGTGCTGTTATAAACGTGCTCGGTTTGCCTCGCGATCTTCGCTCCGGCTGCGTAAACGAATGTCTGCTTCTTCTTGCCCGTTGCTCCGACTTCGCTAACTACTTCTCCTCCTAACACTGAAGAGCGGATATAGTAAATCGGATCCGTATTTGACCACGACCCGTATGGCGCCGTCGTCTCATTCAGGTCTTCGTGAACAGCCTGATATTCAATTGGAGAGGCTTACGCCATACTTTCTCAAAATGGAAAAAACCTGTTCTCTCTTTGCGTCGTCGGAAATTTTTCGGGCAAGGCTTATCGGTGCAACACCGTTCTTGTCCTTAAGATCGAATTTTACGCCTCTTTCAATAAGGATCTCTAGTTTGCTGAGCTGAATTCCTTCTATCGCATAGAAAACTGCGGTTCGTCCTTCCAAATCACGAAATTCGATATCAATGCCAGCCTTTATCAACTTGTTGACAACATCGGGATTATCGGCGGCTATCATCATGCTATTCACTCCTTTCGCATTAAAACTGTTAAGACTCCCCCCTTTGAGAATCAGTTTTGTAACAAGTTCGAAGTTTCCATAGAAGGCCGCCATCATCAAGACTGAGGTTTTGTCCTCCGTACTACTATTGACGTCGATTCCTGCTTCAAGAAATTTATTTATGCTGGAACTGCTGCCGAATTTAATTGATAAAATAAAGGCAGCGACGGACTCCGATCGCTTAAGATCAACTCCACTTTTCAAAAGGAGAGTTACAATCTCGGACCTTTCTTCTGCGACTGCCAGCAGAAGTGGAAATGAGTTGGGTTTGTTCTCTAACGTAAAATTAGGATCGAGTCCCGCTTTCAAAAGGCCCTCTGCGCATTTCTGGTCATCGTTCGAAATCGCTATAAGTAAAGATAATTCAGGAGATCCCTTCGCGCACGAATCCCGATCCAATTTCGTGCCTTTTGAGACTGACTGACCAGTTCCGACTTGGAACGATACAATTACTGCTAATACCATGCTACTCAAGCGGATAAACATAGATTTCCTCATTTACAGCCCTTCTTGATCCATTCCTGCAACGCTGCGGAAGCGAGGCCGTCGGTTAAGTCAACTATCTCATATTTGACTGGTCCTGGAGCGGTGACATCACCTACTGGAACCCTAATTTGCGCCGTTCCGTGTTTTATCCCTAGCCTATTGGCAATCACTTCATGGCCCCCGTTAAATAGCTTGTGGAGACCCTCGTGAAAAGTTGTTCCACCTCGCCCGATCTTGTTTAAGGCATAAAACGGTCCGAAATAGTAAATTGCATTTCCTTTCCAATTCGTAAGGGCCTCCGTCATCTGATTAAGAACCGGTTTGTCCCTTACCTGACGTAAAGTTGAAGTCAGGTACGCTTGAGTGTCGCCGGGTATTCCTAATTGCTCCATGGTCATATCTAACTCAGGGGCATTCTGACTCGCGTCAATATGTTGAACATTTTCCATTAAGTCAAGAAAAGCAGATTTCGATATGCCAATTCGACCCAGAGCATTCAAGCACTCAGGGTTTTTCTTAAGAAATGATTTCAGGTCATTCATCGGATTATCGTGGCTTTGTGTTTGGTGCTGCTGCGTTGCATCCTGTAACAGATCCCTCTCGCTAAGATCGGTTACTCCGTTAAGCTGTCCGATGTTGGTATCAGGCGGTGAATTTCCGCGGCTTGGCGAGAATCGCGGCGGACCGCCGTAACCTACGGGCTGTATTCGTCCGCCTCCGATATATGTAGCGTTTGTCGGAATGTAGCCTGAATAACCG
>JBOGOW010000594.1:0-2320 GCA_050748285.1 Pyrinomonadaceae bacterium | reverse complement strand
GGTTTGCGATCAGCGGATGCCGTTTTCTTAGGTCTCGCGATGTATCAAAACGCGGCTTTTGCGGCGCTACGGGCGAATAACCTTTCGCAACATGTGCCTGCGGCGCGGCGTGCAGTTTGGAGCGAACCTGCGTCTCGATCTCGCCATCGGCGGCGATGCGGCGAACGCCTTCGAGGTCCGCCCAAAGCTGCTCGACCGTCTGATGCCGCTCTGCCGGATCGCTCAGCGTCGCACGACGCAGAACACGCTTTAGCTCGTCGGCCCATTCCTCATCCTGCGACGTAATTGGCAGATCGTCGATCGGATGATTGGCAAAATGTCTCGGCGCTTCGCATGTCAAGAGCGTATAGATCGTCTTGGCAAGCGAATAGATATCGGCGGCCGGTGTGAGCGTCGCGACGGTCATAACGCCTTCGCCGATGCTCAGCGGGCTGTGCTCCGGCGGTGCGTAAATATTCGTGCCGACGCGTGTTATCGGGGCGTCGGAAACGTGAACCCGTGCAACTCCGAAATCGGCGATCTTTACCGTTTCGCGGTCGGCGGTGAGCAAAAGATTCTGCGGCTTTATGTCGCGATGGATGATGTTTCGTCGATGCGCATACCCCAAACCGGCACAGATCTGTTCGATATATTTCACCACGTCCTTCAGCGAAAGCACATGCTCGCGGCAAAGCTTTTGCAGATCGCCGCCGGCAAGATATTCGAGAACCAGATAATGAAAGATCGTTCCTTTTAGATCACGAGCCGTTCCGTGACCGAGACGGCTGATGATGTTCGGATGCCGGACGCGGTCAAGCGCGACGGCTTCGTTCTGAAAATTTTCAACAAGCGTGCGTTCGAGATCTGCGTCGAGATCGTCCTGAAGGAAAACGTTTAGAGCCTTGATAACGACCTGACTGTGCGGCGTGTTCGGGGCGGCAACGGTATCCCTTGCGAGAAAGATCTCGGCGTAGCTGCCGCGACCCAATTGCCGCAAAATGTCGTATCGCCGGTCGAGCCGGCAGTTGCTCAAAGAGAGTTCACGCATCTTACTCAGGAACAAACAATGATATCTAAAAAATCGAAGACGGAAGAATTCAATTATTTCTTTTGAACACAGATTGGGCGGATTCGGCAGATAGGAGCGGATTTCTGACTTTTAATCTGCTCTCATCCGCATAATCCGCTAAATCCGCGTTCAGAAACGCCATGTTTTTCCACCTCAGATTTTCCGACATCCACATCCCTTCATTACGACATTATAAATTCAAAGTTCGGAAAAGGACATGCGAAAGCCCGACAACCGATCTTATCGATCAGTCATCGGGCTTTGCATTTCTAGGTTTTTATTTAGTTTCGATTAGTTGTTTGTCCGCTGAAATCCGGTCGTCTGCACATACTGGAAGAACGGCGTTCCTGGCGGTATGCGGTTAATGTCCAGGAATGTCGCATCAAAAACCCAGTTACGACCGGGCGGACTGTAAACCGTGTTGCAGCATTTGTACGGGGCATTATTGTTATGCGAGTTGAAAAGGTTGATCAGCGAGCCGCTGTAGTTGACGCGAGTTCCGTTCCAATTTTCAAGAAATCTTTTAAAATTGTGCACACCGCCGTTCATTTTAAAATCGCCGCCACCTTGGTTTGGATTTGCGTTTAAGGTCGTAATCGTATCGCCCGATAACATTGCAAAACGGACGGTTGTTGGCGTCACGGGACGGTTGGCAAGAGCAAACGGAAAAGCAAAGCTGCGGGCGTCGCTCCAATTGTTTGAGAGAATGGTCACGGCGTCTGAAGCGATCGATGCCGGAATGTCCAGCGAAGTGTTGCTCCGGGGAAGATAGTCAGTAGAAAGCGTCGGATTTCCGACTATTGCTACACCTGTTGCATTATAGTTTCCCTGAACATATACGCCATTTTCGGATGCTACGGTAAATCCGCTCGTATTTGCCGGAGTCACTGTGTCATATATTCCCGGTATTGTCTGCCCGTTTATCAAACGCACGCCGCGGCGGTAATATTGGTGTTCAAAAACAGCGGCTATGTCGATTGCGGGTTTGTCCGCAGCCGATGCGTTGTATCTTGCTGCCTCGCCGAAAATGCCATTCAGTAGATCGTTATAATCTGTCTGCAAGGTGCCAAAGCCGTTTTGCCCGGTCACTTGCAGATCCTCGCTCGCCTGAAGATTGTTGTCGTTCGGGCCGTAAACGTCTTCCATGTCGTATTCGCCGTCAAAATCACGGTCGCCGCGACGGTCGGATACATAGAGCACCCATCCTCCCGATTTTGGCGCCGTGTTGGTCGCCTGCGGAATGTCGGTCGATTGCAGCCCGCGATTATTAAC
>JBOGOW010000593.1:0-2321 GCA_050748285.1 Pyrinomonadaceae bacterium | reverse complement strand
AAGCAGGGCGATCTGCTGTGGGGTGATTTTGCGGGGCGGCTGCCTAACATAAAATATTACGATGCAGATGCGGGCAAACGTGATTTCGGCACGCCGATAGAAGGGCTTGAAGCGCCCTGGCAGCGGGCACAATTTGTATTCGCTTATGACACGGCGCGTTTTTCCGATCCGCCGAAATCAATAGTCGCGCTTGGCGAATGGATAAAGCGGAATCCGGGTCGCTTTACATACATCGCTCCGCCCGATTTTACCGGTTCGGTTTTTCTGCGTCACATTCTTTTTCATTTTGGAGGCGGGGCCGAGAAATTTCAGAGTTTCGATGAAGATCTCTACAAAAAAGCGTCTGCCAAAACCTTTGCGTTTCTAAACGAGATCAAGCCGTTTTTATGGCGGGGCGGTGAAACATATGCAAGTTCAACCGTCGAGCTCGACCGCCTGTTCGCCAATAGAGAGATCGATTTTGCTTTCGCATACGGTGCAAATTTTGCATCGGACAGAATAAAGCGCGGCGAATATCCGGCAAGCGTCAGAACATTTATTTTGGATGCTGGAACGATTGGTAATTATAATTTTTTGACAATTCCGTTCAACGCCGCGAACCCAGCCGGCGCGATGGCGGTCATAAATTATTTTATGTCGCCTGAATTTCAGATCGAACAATCGCGGGCTCTCGGTTCGGTTTATCCGCATAAGCCTGACACACTGAGTGAACAACAAAGACGGGTTGCGGACGCTCTCGAACGCGGCCCGGCAACGCTTGGCGATGACGAACTCGCAGAGCATCTCATCCCCGAAGCCGATTCGGAATATCTGGAGCGGCTCGAAAAAGACTGGCGCAGCGAGGTGTTGCTAAAATAGCGGCAGTTAATGTGGGCTTCAAATGTAACAGGTCGTGGCGAATCATCTTGAACTAAAAAATATTTGCGCGGGATACGGTGGAAAAACCGTGCTTCAGGATTTTTCACTTCCGGTCGAACGCGGCGAGCTGATTGCGTTGCTCGGCGCGTCGGGCTGCGGAAAGACAACTGTGTTGCGGGTTATCGCCGGGCTGCTTCGGGCGGATGCGGGCGAGGTTCTTCTTCACGGCAAAGATATAACAAATGTTGCGGCGGAAAAGCGCCGTGCCGCGATGGTCTTTCAAAAACCGCTGCTTTTTCCTTTTTTAAATGTTGAGGAAAATGTCGGTTTCGGCTTAAAAATGCAAAATATTGCAAAGGCGGAAATCGCAGACAAAACAGCTGAGGCTCTGCGTTTGGTCAGGTTGGAAAATTTTAGCCATCGCCTTCCCAGACAGCTTTCGGGCGGCCAGGAACAACGGGTAGCATTGGCTCGAGCGTTGATTACCGAGCCGCGTGTTTTGCTGCTTGATGAACCATTTTCCGCGCTCGACGCGGGGCTTCGCGCCGAGATGCGAAACTTTGTCCGCGAGCTTCAGCGGCGTTTAAAAATAACAACCGTTTTTGTCACCCACGATCAGGAAGAAGCGGTCGCCGTTGCCGACCGAATCGCCTTTGTCGATGACGGAAATCTTGCGCAAATTGCCGAGCCGAAAATGTTTTTCACCAAACCGGCAACTCCAAACGTAGCCCGATTTTTTGGATGGAAGGTTTTCGAGGGCAGCATATGCGGCGACGTTGTTGAGACTTCGATCGGGAATTTCGATCTGTCAGGATCGAACAACATTTCTGGCGAAAGTAAATTGATACAGGTTGGCTTTCATCCCGATTGGGTTCAGGTCATTCCGCCTAATCAAAACGGTCAGAATCGAAATTATCCAGGCGGAACACTCGAACAGAAAATCAATCTCGGCGCGCGGCTTCGCCTGTCGCTGAGATTGAAAAACGATGAGATTATGGAAATAGATATAGTTGATTCGACAGCGATAGATTGTTTTACGGCCGTTGAGTGTAAAACAGAAGTCACATTTTTTATTCCTTCTGAATCTTTGGTTCTCTTCTAAGAAATATTTCTCCACCGTCGATCGATGCTTTTGGCGCCGATCATGCCGATTTTTCCTCGTAAGGGCTGTGTAGATTTACCGGTTTTGATTTTTTTCTTAAACGCATGTTCAGAACTTCGACAAGTACCGAGAAAGCCATCGCAAAATAAATGTAGCCCTTTGGAATATGCTGATGAAGTCCTTCGGCGATTAGCGTTACGCCGATAAGAAGCAGGAATGAGAGAGCTAGCATTTTTATCGTGGGGTGCCTTTCGACAAAACTGCCGATCGGCCCGGCAAAGAGCATCATCGCAATGATAGAAATAACAACCGCCGCGACCATTATCCATAAATTGTTGACCATTCCGACCGCCGTTATGAC
>JBOGOW010000592.1:0-2348 GCA_050748285.1 Pyrinomonadaceae bacterium | reverse complement strand
GGATAGACCGCGATTCTCGCTTGGTAAACCAGGCAATTCTCTTGGAACGCAACGACTTAACTCCTGTAAACCGTGTTTACAACCAGAATCAAGAATCGATTTTTGCGTTCTGGAACGCATTTTGCGGGGGTTCTCACCCGAAAGTGCTCGTTTACGAGCGGACTCCCCGCAGAGCGTAGGCAAGTGTCAATGAGGGCAACTTATGAGGAAACGCGAAAGAGAAACTATCCTCGGCAGATTCGAAAGTGTCACGGAGGAGAAGCCTGGCGAGCCGATCTGTATAAGACCATTCCTTTCCGACGATAAGAAGCTCGACGAGATCGTGAATGAAACGGGCGAAGTTAAGTCGTCGCTGGTGAGGAGAATGATTCGCTTTGCTCTGTCGGACAAGCGGGAGAGTTTCGCCGCAGACCGGTATCGCGGACAACTTGAATGGTTGATCCAACACGGTCGCAAAATTGACGATATTAGCTCAGAGATGGGCGGCCGGATCGACGATGTCCTTGAACGCGTTGAAGCACTCGAAAATGAAGTCAAGAGCCTTGCGTCGAACTCGCGCGATATCCCGGCCTTTCTCCGAGAGCTTTACTGCATGACGTCGATCGTCGTCTCGTCTCAGAATTTGATTTTCACGCGTCTTCTCGAATTCTCATCGCCAAGCCCGAATGAACGAGATCAGGCCGTACTGATAGCGGCGGCGGCGAGGGCGAATCAGATCGGTGAGGCAGTCAAGGATCTAGTTCAGCTTGCCGCATTTCACGATATCCCGTTCGATGATGACACCACCGATCAACTCCACCTTCTGAGGAAGCTCAGAGCTATCAAAGACCTGATCGCGTCATCATCTCCACAATCGAAGCCGGACAATACCCCCGCCCGATGAGAGTGATCGTAAGCGTACAGTCGAAAAGGGGCAGTTCCCGAGGACTTGTTCACTACATTGCTCACAGCAAGGTTGATCCCGAGAGAGAGCCGGAAAAAGGGCGTGAACTCTTCAATGCATTTGGGGATGAGTTATCGGTAAAAAGCGCGAACAATTCGATCAAGGCGGACATCGCCCCGGGCAGGGCTTCAAACGACGAACTGCATCACCTTGTTCTATCGTTCCGGCCGGATGACTACCGTGCTCTCGGAGGAACGGAAAAGCAAAGAAGAGCGGCGCTGAAGGAAACGACAAGGGCGACGATGGAGAGACTGGAGCGCATCCTCAATGCCGACCGGATTTCATGGGCGGCGGCCGTGCATTGCAATACCGAAAATCCTCACGTCCATATCGCCATCCAAAAGGAATTCCTAACGAGAGATCTGAAAACACGATCTATGACAAAGATCTTGCCCGAAGCCCTGCCGCATTTTGAGAGCCGCGACGGGGAAAAGACTCTTACGCCGGGCCTTCTAATCGAGGCGGCGACCGAGAAGATGGATCAGTTGATCACCGGCCAACGCGAGCGGATGCCGCAACACGACGCGCAGCAGACACGACACAGATCCGAATCGCCTGCGCACGGCAAAACCGATTGGGAAACCGATAGCGATACCAGTCAGAACACGAAGGACGAACGCGACATTTTGGGGCAAGGAATTCTGGCGGAGTACGAACTTCGACGGATCGAGTCGAAGGTAGAAATGTTGACCGATCATGGTCATAAAATGCGGTTCCTGGTCTCGGACCCAGTTCGCGGAAAGAAGATACGGATTTCACTTCAAGATATTCGGCAACGTAGAGTCGGTTCCGACACCAATGAAGATGCTTCCGCCGAGCGGCAGATACGGGCCATCCTTTTTAAGCTGATCGGAAAGGAAGACGCGGCGAAGGAGCAGATCCAGAAAGACGCGGTCGATACGATCTGTAAAGCCAGCGAGATCAAGAAGCTTTGCAAGAAGAACGGCTGGAAACTGCCGACGCCATCGCTGAAAAAGGATGAACTCGACCAGTTTCAGGACCACTATCTCCAAGCCTCGGATCTTCGAAGGTTCTCATATCTTGAAGGCGTCAGAAAGGAGCTCGAAAGATCGGGGGAGATAGAGCCTAGAAGCGATAAGGATATTGCCCGAATTGCGGCAGAAAAAATTATCTCGGAAATGCGGACGCGGCTTCACGAAAAGAGCGCTAACGACTTCAGCGACAGGCAATATTATCGCTCAGTAGCTGTTGGCGATACGCGCGCGTCGCTCGCACAGCTTGACCGCGTAGAAAACGATTCCGGGAGCGCGGTTTCTGACTTTGCCCGGAAGGTGAAAGAAGCCGCACTGCGATTGGCTGGAAGGCGGCAAGACTTAACCGCTGAAACCGAAAACGATCGACTCAGAAATGACATTCTAAGCAGCCTTAACGAGCAGCTATCAGA
>JBOGOW010000591.1:0-2348 GCA_050748285.1 Pyrinomonadaceae bacterium | reverse complement strand
ATGCAGGATATTCTGGGACTGAAATAAGAAAATCGACCGCATTCGTGCCGAATCCGAAAACGTCGAATTCTCGATGGTCGGGAATGTCTATTGGAAACTTCATTTGCGTTGCGAAAAAATTTCGCCGAACATTGAATTTCGATATATTATCTCTTGCCTGAAAACACGAGAAAAGGTTAGATTTGATACATCGAATTTTTAGTGATATTCGACCACATAATTTAATCTATTGAATTTGCGGAGAAAAGGAAATGCCGACAACGATTTGTCCCGAATGTACAGAAGAAGTTTTTGTTGATGCTGAAACCGAACAAGGCGATAAAGTCGCCTGCGACGAATGCGGGTCGGCCCTTGTCGTCGTCGGTCTCGACCCGATCGAGCTCGATCTTTACGAAGAATCGGAGTCGGACGATTACGGCGATGAGATAGATTATGAATCGAGTGATTACGAGGACGACCGCTACTGACGCTGTTTCATTTTCGCAGCTCGTAGGTCTTTCGGTTTTGCTTTATTCGATATCCATTTTTCGATTCGATGGTAACCGTTCTCTTCTCATTTTCAACGTCGCTTTTCTCCATTGGATAAAATGCGATCGCGTACGAAGCCGAGATCTCTTCGGCAAGTTTCGAAAACAAAGGTTCCATATTGTCGTTGACTGCGTACAGCGTGCTCCCGCCGGTTTTTTCGATAAGGCCACTTGCTTCGAGTAGCGTCATAAGCGGCTTTGAATCCCTTTGAATTGGTGAAAACGAAGGCAGGATGATCGCGTAAACGCTTGTGCCCGAACGATTTGCACGTTCAGTCACAGTTGAGGCTGAAACCGTGTCGCCGACCGGGAAACCGTCCGTGATCAGGATCACGGCGCGTTTCGGCACTTGGCCGTCAAGCGACTTTGGCGACGAACGATCGATCTGGCGAACGGCAAGATCGACAGCGTCGAATGCGTGGGTCGAGCGGCCATCCTGATCGCGGTCGAGTTTCGAAAGTGCTTTTCGAACTTCCTCTGGCCGGTTTGTAAATTTCTGGATAGTCTTAACATTCATCGCAAAAGAAACGAGTGAAAAATACGACCTGTAATCTCCGAATCGGTCGATAAATCCATCGATCGCTTTCCTGAGTTTTGCGATTTCGGCATTTGTCATACTTCCGGAAACATCCACTGCAAATACGACCATCATCGGGCGGTTATTGCCGGTCGAAATTACCGGTTGAAAAAAGTCGATCCGTCGTTCCTTTCCATTCTCGTAAACTCTAAAATCGTCGGCCCGCAAACCGTGAACGGGCTTGCCGGCCTTGTCTTCGACAAGAACTTCAAAAACAGCCAGCTCCGTGTCGATCCGGATAACATTTCCGTCATCCTGCGCAGGCGTTCGTACTACAAAACCGAAAGTTATAAACGCGAGTAGAGCAACAAGGGAAAGCCGCTTTCGAAAAAACTTTCGTTTTGGTTCTTTGTAAAAATTTGCCACTACTTCAATTTGAACGCATTCCGCCAAAATGAGCAATCATTTTGACCGACGCCGAGATAAATACGGGTCTGTTTGACAGCAAAAACCATTTTATTCCAGTGATTTGAAACAAGTCAGCAATGGCACGCAAATTGAATCACTAAATCTGACGAAAAGTTAAAACGCGCGACTTGTTAAGCGCGGAAACGAAATCGATGACAGCCCGCATAAATAAAACACAGAGCCTGAGAGAGCGCATTCGCGTCCGCCGGTTATTGATCGCAACGGTCACCGCCTGCACGGCGATGGTTTCGCTCCTGCATTTCGGCATCGATTTCATTTACGTCCTTGCCGCCGCTTCGATCGCAGGTATCGCGGCGCACAGCATTCATCGAAGAATGCTCGAACAGCAAACGCGGCTTATCAGCGAGGCGAGCCGAATGCATCTCGCAACCGTCGAAGCACTTGCTACGGCGATCGACGCCCGCGATCAAGTCGGGCTCGGGCACGTTCGCAGAACTCAGATCTACGCGGTCGGACTCGGCACGGTAATGGGTCTTGACGAATCCCAGATCGACGCGCTTCGCACGGGAGCTCTTCTGCACGATATCGGCAAACTTGCGGTTCCCGATCATATTTTGAATAAACCCGGCCCGCTTACTGCTGCCGAAATGGAAAAAACCAAGATTCATTCATCGGTGGGAGCCTCGATATTGGATAAGGTCGGATTTTCGTATCCGGTAGTGCCGACCGTAAAATCGCATCACGAATTCTGGGATGGAAACGGCTATCCCGAAGGTTTGAAGGGCGAAAGCATACCGCTTACGGCGCGAATTCTTTCGATCGCAGACGCCTACGATGCGCTTCGCGAAGCCCGTCCGTATCGACCGGCCCGAACG
>JBOGOW010000590.1:0-2358 GCA_050748285.1 Pyrinomonadaceae bacterium | reverse complement strand
TGATGACGGTCGAAAGATCGCTGTCGTAAACATTCACGGCGCTTACTAGACCAAAGAGCGCAGTGGTCGAACCTTGCGAGACCGGAAGATATTCGATCGTCGTGCGTTTTGTGTTCACTCCGTCGCCGACGCGCGATTCTATCACGCGCGGGTTATTGCGGACAGGAGTGTCCGCGTTCCCTCCGTCCTGCGTCCATGCGGTCCAAGACCAGCGTTTTTCGGTTGAGCAGGTGCCGAGGCAGTCGCGCGTGGCGATGGGCAATGCTTCATTCCAGTTTCCTGCGCGTCCGACGTGTATCTCCTGAATCAAACTATCAGGATGCCCGGTCATCGCCACCTCGATCTTCGCGGTATTCTGCGCCGATCCGCCCGGAACCGTAAATGTCGAGTTCGACGGGGCAGTGTTTGCGACTACGACCGGCTGAGCAACGCCGGAACCATTTAGATTAAAATTCTCCGCCCAACTCCGCGTCTCGGTAAATCGCGGGCAGTCGAAAAGATTTGTGCCCGGCGTGTCGAGATTTGTCGCGACATAGTTCAAAACGTGCGTGGAAGAATCAGCGGCAATATTCTCTATCTTTTCAACCTGTGCGTAGCCGTTGTATGCAAATTTCGTCGAGCTTCCGTCCGCGTAAGTGATTTTGTCGAGCACCGTAATGTCCCAGCCGTTCGGCGGACCGGCGACCGCAAGACCGGTGTTGAAATCGGTGCCGACGGTCTTCGACGCGTATGCAAATGTCGCCCAGGTGTGCGTCGTGTTCGAGCCGGAGCCGTTGGCGTCTTTCCAAACTTGCGTGATCGTTTCGGGCAGAGACAGCGAGTTGTAGTTGACGGTTACCACGCGGCCGAGCGTGTCGGTTACGTTCAACAGGTTGCCGTATTCGTTATGGCTTACGGTGATAAAGTTGCCGTTGCGGTCTGTTATCTTGTTGCAGCGATACGCCCCGGCTTTCCAATCGTAACTCATCTGCGTTCCGTCGGTCGTCGTAACTTTGATAGTAAATTCATCCGCCGGATCGTTCGGGTCGTCCGAGCCTACGGTCTGAAGCTGTGCATAGCTGCCATCAACCGTTTCGTAATAACCCGCCACGCTCGTTTCGCGAAACTCGACGCGTGCTCCTGATGGCGAGATCAGAACGTATGTGAATTTTTCGGTTACGTCGTTGTAGAACAACGGTTCGATAACCGGAAATCCGAAATGGAATCCGGGCGTCAGGCTCGCGGAGTCCGCATCGAAGACCATCGTATCCTCGACCTTTGTCCAGACAAGTGAGTTATACCCGACGCCGAAACCCATATCCAGACCCGAACGTCCCGGCAGACCGACAAGCGATGTTCCCCACGAGAAGTTCTGCGAATAGAGATCGGTTCCGCCGGTCGCGTTTCGAGGTTCGAGCTTCGCCTTTCCGAGTTCGTAAGCCGGAACATCGAAAGCGGACTGCTCCAAATAAGCCGATGGAATCGCAAAATCGCCGTTAACCCCGAACGGGATCGCTTCGATGCCTCCGACGCCGCTTTTCAGAATATGCCACGTCGCGGTCGTCGGACGCCAGATCGCAAGATCGGCCATGCCGTCGCCGTTGTAATCCGCCGGAACCGGCTGGTCGCCGTAAATCCCCCACGCCTGCGAATAATACGACGTGAAACCCGAACCGCTCGTGAAAACATACCACGTTCCGTTCGACGGACGATAAACCGCAAGATCGGTCGTCCCGTCTCCGTCATAGTCCGCCGGAACCGGAACATCGCCGCTCAATCCCCAACCGTAGTTTGCGATTCCCGACGTGCTCTTTAATATCCACCAATTGCCGTTCGACGGACGCCAGATCGCGCGATCCGTTTTGCCGTCGCCGTCGAAATCGCCGGTCGCCGGAATATCGGTGCTTAGTCCCCAAGACTGCGTATCGACGTTTCCGGTCGAGCTGAGTCTTACTTTCCAATCGCCGTTCGAAGCCTGCCAGACGGCGGCGTCTGAAATGCCGTCGCCGTCGAAATCGCCCATAACCGGTCGGTCGCCCGTAGTTCCAACCGATTTCGTTTGTGCCGAGCAGTTGTAGCAGGTTTTGTATGTCAATGTTCCGCCGCTGAAAACACCGGCGTCGAATACGCCGTCGCCGTCATAATCGCCCGGTGCGAGAGAAGTAGTCGTCGAACCGATGCTGTAACTTAAACTGGAGCCGTTGCTTGTCTTGCGAATCTTGAAATCCGAACTCGATGCGTGCCAGCGTCCGATGTCGGCGTAACCGTCGCCGTCGAAATCGAATGCGACTGCGGGTGTTGAAGGAAGCGGCGCGACGGCGTTTTCAGATCCTGCTTCGATGCTTTCGGTTTCGCTTTCCGTCGTCTCAATTTCTTTAT
>JBOGOW010000589.1:0-2360 GCA_050748285.1 Pyrinomonadaceae bacterium | reverse complement strand
GTCGTTTAATTGGAATAATTTGTAAAGAAATTCTTTTATTGCGGATTGCGGTCGACAATTTTCGACTCGCGTTGGTTTCGTGTTAGCATCGAAATCATCTCGTTGTTAAATCGATGCGGTTTCATTCGTTCAAGATCCTCACATTTTTTGTTTTCGCTGCCGTTGCTGTCGGCCAGCGGACCAACCCCGTCGAGCGTCAGGTTTCTAATCCACTGACGGACACGCCGAACATCAATCCGATCGCTACCGAACAAAATATCGGACCGGCAAAACCGAAAAAGCCCTCCGTCGCGCCGCAAGGCGGTTCGGGAGAATTGGTGATCCTCTCGATTCGCAACGCTGTTGAGGGCGAAGACGGCAAGCGAGTGATAACGCACGAAGGCAATGTCGATCTGCGTTACGGCATTTACAGACTGCAGGCGGAGAAGATAGTTTACTACGAAGAAACTGGGAAGATCGAAGCCGATGGAAGCGTGATCTTCGATCAGGGAAACGATCAGCGGATCACCGGCGCCGTCGGCGTATGGAATTACAAAACGAAGCTCGGGTTTTTCGAGGATTCTACGGGGTTTACAAATCAAACGAATGACGGCACAGTGCTGTATTTCACGGCCGATCGTGTCGAGCGGATATCGCTTGATGAATTAGTGATAACAAAAGGGAAGTTCACGGCGTGCGAAGAAGCGGTTCCAAAATGGTCGTTCACTGCCGACGAAGCAAGCGTGAAATCCAACGACAAGGTAAAGCTGAAACGCCCCCGATTTCGCGTTAAGGATATTCCGCTGGTCATATTGCCGTATGCGTCGATCCCGATAAAGGAGCAAGATCGAAGTTCAGGATTCCTTACGCCTTCTTTCGGATATTCGGCGAATAAGGGCGCGCGTCTCAGCGGTGCATATTATCAAACGCTCGGACGCAGTGCTGATGCGACGGTTCGTTTCGATCTTTTCTCAGCACGCGGCGTCGGCTACGGCATTGACATTCGCACGCGGTCGAATTCGCGTTCGTTTTTGAATGCCGGATTTTATGCGGTAAAGGATCGGATATTCGGCAGACGCGCGAGCGCGGAAAATCCGGATCAGGGCGGCACGTCAGTCTATGCCGACGGCGTTCATTACTTCCAAAATGGCTTTACCGCGGCCGTCGATGTGCGCCTAACTTCTAATCTCGCCTTTCGACAAGTATTCCTCGACGGGATTCAGCAGATCATTTCTCCTATTGAGGTTTCGCAGGCGTTCGTCAATAAAAGCTGGAGCAATTATACTTTGAATGTCCTTGCGAAGTCGCAAGTGATATCGATCCCGAATGTGCGCGTTCGCACGACAAATCTACCGAGCGTGAATTTCGAAAAGCGTCCGTCGCGGCTGTCGTTTTTGAACGGCGTCTATTTTTCATTCAAGACAAGTTTGGAAGGCGTTTCACGACGCGAAGAAGTGGACGACATCGACCTTTATCGATTGTTGACCGGCAGCGACCCGACGGTATCGCCGACCATCGGCCAGCGGCTTGACGCATATCCGCAGGTTACGATCCCGTTTCACACAAAGTATTTTAATTTTACGGCGACCGCCGGCGCGCGGGTAACTTATTATTCAAATTCGTTCAATGACATTCGCCAAGTCGTCAGCCGCGATCTGATCCGCAAGTACGGCGAGTTTGAATTCGACGTCAGGCCGGTCGCTCTTGCAAAAAATTATTACGGCAAGGGTGATGCGTTTCGTTTACGGCATGTTATCGAGCCGTATCTCACATACCGGTACATAAAGGGCGTCGATGAATTCAATCGCGTGATAAGGTTTGATCAGCTTGACACGATCGCCGATACCAATGAGATCGAGTATGGGCTTATCAATCGTTTTTACACGCGGCGGTATGCCGAGGCGGTTACGACCGAGGCTCAGGCGAAACTGACGGAAGATAGTTCCACAGATAAAAAGCCGCTTTCGATCCAGCCGTATGAGATATTTACGCTGACGCTTCGCGGCAAGTATTTTTTTGATGAAACTTTCGGCGGCGCCTTGATCCCCGGAAACAGAAATCAGATCGCGCCGATAACCGCCTTGAGCTTTTATACTTTCGGCGGCGTTCCTAGAAAGCTTTCGCCGCTGAACATCGACGCTACATTTCGTCCGCAGAAAACGATATTTTTCAATTCCAGAATGGATGTCGGATTAAATAATGACGGACTAAGGGCTATCTCGGCCACCGTCGGTTACGATACGCCGCTGGTCAATGTGTTCCAGACATTTTATTACACGCGTGCCGTTACGCTCATTCCGTCGCTGGCGCAATACGCGAATGTTGCCGGTAAAGAACCCGGCACGCTTCGCGGTTCGCAATGGAGCCCGTCGGTTTTTCTC
>JBOGOW010000588.1:0-2365 GCA_050748285.1 Pyrinomonadaceae bacterium | reverse complement strand
GGAAAAATATGAATGCCCAAAAAACTGATCGCGCAATATGTTCGTGAAACCAGCGATAAGTAGAAATTTGAATTTGATGATAGATCGCGAAAATCGCGAAGCTGGCGACCGTTATTGCTGCTGCTGAGGAGACAAGAAGCAATAAGATGTGGACCTCGTTCACGCCGCCTCCCTCTCGCCCTTTGCGAAGAGTTCGCGGAACACGGGGAAAATATCCGACGGTTTGGCGATCCTTGTTTGTGCGAAGGTCTTCCATTTCGGCGCGAAGGTGCGATAGGCGCGCCAGAGTTCGGCGCCTGAGTCCTTGTCCGAAAAGACCTCCAGTTCGCGCTCGTCGAGGATTTCAATATAGGCGTAGTACTGACTGATCGGCATCACGTCTTCGTTGAGAATTTCAACGCAGCGCTTCGCGTCGCCCGACTGGGTGTAGCCGTCGGAGGCCTGCGCCACATAAATGTTCCACTCGCTGGCGGGACAGCGGTCCCTCTGCACTTCCAGCATTTTTTCGAGCGCGGTCGAGACGACCGTGCCGCCCGACTGGCGCGAATAGAAGAACGTCTCCTCGTCGACCTCCTCGGCGTGATGGGTGTGGCGGATGAAGACGACTTCGACACGCTCATAGCGGCGTTTCAAAAACAGATAGAGCAGCATGTAAAAGCGCTTCGCGAGGTCTTTCTCGCGCTCGCCCATCGAACCGGAAACATCCATCAGGCAGAACATCACTGCCGTCGTCGTCTGCACCGGGACCGGCTCATGCGCGTTGTAGCGCACGTCGAGCGGGTCGATGAACGGCGCCCAGCGGCGGCGCGCCTCCATTTCTTCGAGGCGCGCGATCAGCGCTTTCTTCTCCTCGACTTCGCTCTCCGAAGGGTCCGCGACGCGCTCCAGAGCGAAAAGGCGCTCTTTCCATTCGTTCATCTCGCGCGTCGAGGGGCGGTGCAGCGCGAGGCGCCGGCCATGCGCGTTCCGCATGGTGCGGATCAAATTGAGATTGGTCGGCGAGCCGGCGACGGTCAGCCCGGCGCGCTTGTAGGCTTTCGACTTTATCTCCTTCAGCGAGCGCTTGACGAGGTTCGGCAGCTCAAGGTCTTCAAAAAAGATGTCGAGAAATTCGTCCTGCGTCAGCGTGAACTGGAAGGAGTCCTCCGCCTCGCCGGAATCGGAGGCATCCTTTCCTTGCCCTTTGCCGCTCGCCTTTGGCGGCTTCTTGATCTTGTCGCCGGCGCCGAATTCCTTAGTGCCGGTGTGGACGCGGCGATTGACGCCCGTATCTGGGCTTAACCGAAAGCGTGGCTCGCGCGTCGAGCTTGAGGGGATCGTGATCTTCTCGCCCTTGTCGAGCTCCTTCAGCGAACGCTCGCGCAAGCTCTTGTTCACCGCCTCTTTAATTTGCGCGCGCGCGCGTTTCAGGAACCGCTGACGGTTGCCGAGCGACTTGCCTTTCGGGTTCTTGCGCCGGTCGATGAAGTTGTAATGGTTCATAGGGACTAGGTCCTGTTGACAAAGTAATTGATCCATAGACGGATTGACGCGATGTGCAGGAAGCCTGTGTAGCTGTCTGCGGTTTTATCATACCTCGTTGCGACGCGCCGGGAGTTTTTCAGCTTGTTGAAGCAGCGCTCGACGCGGTTTCGCAGCGCGTAGATGTGGCTGTCGATTGCGACTTGGATTTTGCGACCGCTGCGCATCGGGATAATGGCGACGCCGCCCCGCTCTTCCATATCTTCGCGAATGCGATCTGCGTCGTAGCCCTTGTCGGCGATCAGCACTTTGGGTTCCGGCCCTTCAGCGTCCATCACGAGGTCGTAGCCTTTGTAGTCCGAGACTTCGCCGCCGGTGATTTCCGTCGCGACCGGGAGCCCTTCACCATTGGTTCTGAGATGAACTTTTGTCGTAAAGCCACCCTTTGAGCGCCCAAAACCCTGATTTTGAGTCCCCCTTTAGCGCCGGCCGCCTGATGGTGCGCCCGGATGATGGTGGAATCGATCATCTGTACGCTGTTCAATCCGCCGCCGCCGTCATTGAGCGCCTCCAGCATCAGTTCCCAAACGCCTGAGAGCGTCCAGCGCCGGAACTGCCGGTAAACGGAAGACCATTTGCCGAAATGCTCATGCAAGTCGCGCCATTGCGCGCCCGTCCGAGCGATCCAGAACACCCCGTCGAGCACCAGCCGGTGATCGACCGGAGGTCGCCCGCGCTTGCCGCCCGTTGCAACCACGAAGGGTTCGAAAAACTTCCATTCCCTGTCCGTCATCAACCCGCGAACCATTGCCGTCTCCCAAAAGACAGCGTTGAATCAGCGTTCGCGCCGCTTGGGAATCAACTTTGTCAACAGCTCCTAGGGACTAGGTATTAGGGATTAGGG
>JBOGOW010000587.1:0-2366 GCA_050748285.1 Pyrinomonadaceae bacterium | reverse complement strand
CCGTATGCTTATTTGAAGAACGTCCTCACGCGCCTGCCGACGCAGCGGGCGAGTGCAATTGCTGAACTACTGCCGCATAGATGGCAACCGGTTTAGTTGCGCAAGACGGGATGCCCGGACGCATACGGAGCTGCTCGGCTAGGTGCTTTTCAAGCTGGCGGAATTCGGCGAGTTTGGACATTGGAGCCTCCGAAGAATTATTGAATATTCAAGTCGAATTAGTATTTAGAGTGGCTTTTGAAAACAGCAAGAACTGAATTTCTATTACTTTACCGCAGAGTTGGAAAGACGGTTAAATACATCTGCATAAATGCCAGCATCTGCCAGAGAAAAAAGCAGCATTTCAACCTCATGGATGTGATTGGAATCACCCCATAGATCCTGACTCACCTTAGAGACAAGCGATACATAAGCAGCGTAGGTGCTCTGCTCAGAAATAAAATGATATTTTCGGATCGTCTTAGGGTCACTAGCACCAGGAACGTGAAGTTGCGAATGCCCCAATCTTTCGCTTAAAAGCAGCGTTGAAACATCCAACATCTTCAGGCGTGAATTGCGCCCTTCTGGCATCGGAAAAATCGGGTGCTTAGCCCCGGCTAGATAATTTATAGCGTTCAGCGAGTAGGCAACCCTCGCATCATAAATACATGCCCAGTCAGGACAGACGATGGAAGCCCATTTCGACCAGCTACTGATCATCTTGAATGGGGGGGTGTAGGTCACCGGAGGGGCTGTACTGCCTTTGATGTGTGAAAAGAGACTCAGTGTCTCGTCGACTTTTGAGAAGCGGGTAATCCCACCCCAAACCTTGACGAAATAGGTAGCAACTCGTCCATGCTCAACAGGGCAGTCCGTTTCCCTCACCAATTGACGCAAACCTGACTTCAGCTCCAACGTTCTGTCGAACGATGTGGTACCCCCAAAGCTCAATCCGAACTCACTTGTTGCGCGATCCTGGTCAAAATCCCAATCGTAAAGAGTCGACAGTTTGTCTTTCCAAGGGCGTAAATATTCAGCTACAAGCTTGTGCATTTGATACCTCGGGATCGGTAATCAAACACAATATCAAAACAACATCATGAACTGAACACTGTCTTGCCATGAGATGTAGCGCCTAAACGACTGCTTCTTCGGCCCTATCGCGGCCCTGATTTGCGTAAGTGCATGTACTTGACCACCCATTTGCATCGCCACTGACCAGTCATTTGCGTTCGTTTTGACCAGTCCACGTCGTAGTGACGACAGACATGCAACTCGTGTCGTGCCCCCTGACTCTTCTGCGCAAGAATCGGAGTTACCCAATATTACCTCGTAGGCAAAGTGGGCCCCAAAGCGCAAGCGCAAAAAACTAGCGCATCGCCACAATGCCCTACGAGGTAACTATGACCGCCAGCATTGTTTCTGCGCAGCGATCGGCAAGCAGAGAACAACAAAATCCGTCACCTGTGCTGACTCGTGATTTGATTGAGACAGGGAGCATCGACGCGCTTGCTGCCATCGACTCTCCAAATCTGAGGCTCCTCACGGACGCCGACCGAATCGCATCACTGACTAAGATATTGTCAATGCGACCATGCGGTGATGTTTGGGTCTTCGGCTACGGATCGTTGATCTGGAATCCGGCGATTGATTCCGTGGAAAGACGTATTGCCAGAATAGACGGTTGGCACCGGTCGTTCTGTCTATCGATCACAGCGCTTCGTGCAACAGTTGATCGCCCAGGATTGATGCTTGCCTTGGATCGAGGTGGTTCCTGTTACGGAGCGGCTTACAAACTGGCGGAGGTTCACCTTGAGCGCGAATTGCTGTTGCTGTGGCGAAGAGAAATGGTGTGTGGCGCGTATGTTCCCCACTGGATCGAGTTGAAAAGCACTTATGGAGAGAGTTTAGGGTGGGCAATTACATTCATCATTGATGCCGATGCTCCCCAGTACGCTGGCGATCTTGATGAAGATACGGTGGTGCATAAATTGGCAACTGCATCCGGAGGGCTTGGAAGCTCAGCTGACTACCTATTTCGAACCTGTGACAGCCTGCACGCGAACGGTATTCGCGACACAAAGTTGGAGCGTTTGGCTTTGTTGGTGAAAGCGTCCCATGCAGAGGATCGTTACCTGCTAAGGGCTTAAACAATAAAAAATCAGGATGTGCTGCTGACTTTGACGCGCATAGGTGGTTCTCATGCATTGGGCATCACTCCCGGGAGATTAGTTGCCCCCCGAACAAGCGGTCAGCTCCATCGTTCTGACCAAACCTTCGATTTGGTTTGTGCAGCAAGAATCGGAGTTTCGAGTCCTGACTTGGTGCTTATCGTTGCACCAAGGTCATCGAATGTGTCGATGCCCTTTTCGAGACTACTTACGAGG
>JBOGOW010000586.1:0-2387 GCA_050748285.1 Pyrinomonadaceae bacterium | reverse complement strand
ATGCTCACGTCCGCGCGCTCATTTGCGTTTGCGGCCCGAAGATGCGCGGCGAGCAAGGGCGAAAAGTCTGGAACGCAGGCATCCTTGCCTGCTTCGAGTGCGGAGTGCGGACATTCCTGTCAGCAGGCGGGCTTGCCCCCGCAGCTCTCCATTTCCGATTCAATCAACCGGCAAAAAATAAACTCAACCACACGCAGTAAGGAAGGCGGGCTTGCCCCCGCAGTTCTCGACTTTAGCCGGCTCTTTTTTGCACGAAGATGCGCGTACCGCCCTTGCTTACGTGCGGGCTTCTGCATTGGAACGCAGGCGTCCCGACTGCCGCTCTTGCGGCACTCCGCATTCCGCACGGAGTTGCGCGTATCGCCCTTACTTACGTGCGGGCTTCTGCATTGGAACGCAGGCGTCCCGCCTGCCGCTCTTGCGGCACTCCGCATTCCGCACGGAGTTGCGCGTATCGCCCTTACTTACGTGCGGGCTTCTGCAAAGGAACGCGGACATTCCTGTCCGCACTCCGCATTCCGCAATCTGCATTCCGCAATCTGCCCGGAGATGCGCGTATCGCCCTTGCTCACGCGCGGGCTTTTGCAAAGACGTTGCGTGAATAAAACACTTGACAATGCCTGCAACACCGTGATATGGTATTATTCTGCCGGTGCGACTGAACCTCGATGGCTGATTATTCGGAACACACAGAAAGCAACTCTCGTAATGAATTCGACCTTCATGATCGGATCGGCCCGGCCCGGCATTCTCGCTGTTACGTGTTTCAGATGTTTCAAATGTTTCATCCGTTTCAGGCGTTTCATTTGTTTCAGACGTTTCACGGAAACATAGATACCCCGCCCAGAAACGAAACACCCGAGCTGTCGGCAGATTACTTTATAAATGCGCGCCACTTATGGGCAGTTCCAAAGATACGATGTTGAATAATATTGGGCGTGGTGACATTTTTACGCAAAGCCGCGAAGATCGCAAAGTAAGCCAAGTGAATTTTTTTGTGTTATTTCATGTGAATTCGCGGTTCAGGGTTTTTGCAGCCGATTGAAACCACGCGCACGAAACGAAACAACACGTATGGAACAAAAAGGCGTTCGAATAATTTAGGTTACAAAGCACTAGCTCCCTTTCATATAATCCTTCAAATCCAGAGTTTGTTTTGCTTCTGCCGCATCATAGGCGGCGAAAACCAGAGCAAGGGTTTTGCGATTATCTACAACGGTTCCTGCCGGCTCATCCCCGTTATTCAACGCGTCAACGAAAGAATTAAAATGATAGGCGGTCGATGAAGCAAACGGGTTGATGCCGTCCTTGGCGATGATTTTCGATTTCGTGCCATTTTGCAGAACAGCCTTTCCGCCTTTAACAAAACTAAGGCCGAGGAAAGGACGTTTCTGCCGCGTATGCAGCCCTGCCTCGAAACGAACCTCGCCGCCTATTGATGTGTAAACAGACGCATGTTCACCGTCGAGCCGCATATCGAGATAGCGCTCGGGCGCGTTGCTGAGACGATTCAGAATAATCGAGGCGGCCCGGCCGTCTGCAAACTCAAGCGTGATCAAGTTCAGCGCGTCCGAATGAAATTTTGACAACGGGTTCGGCATCTGAGCAGAAACCGAGACAGGCTCTTCATCGAAAAAAAATCTGACCAAGGAGAAAACATGAATGCCAAATTCAAAACAGAGACGCCGTCGCAAACGCCCGCGCCAGTCGGCTTCGGTTATTTCGTCCGGATGAAAGATCTGCCATGCCTGAAGAAACAGGAGCTTTCCAAACTCTTGTGTGCCGATCATCTTCTTTGCGGCGAGGTGAATATTCATATACGGAAACTGATTGTTTACAACGACATGACGATCAGCTTCGCGGGTTGCATTTATCAATTTATCTGCATCTTCGAGGCTTTCCGCAAGCGGCTTTTCGCAGAATACGTGACATCCGTTTTCCAAAGCCATAAGGCTTTGCTCAATGTGAAACTTTGGCGGAGTACATACGGACACGATGTCCGGTTTAGTCTGTTCGATCATCTTGAGCGGATCGTCAAACAACTCCGGTATCTCGAATTTTTCTTTTGCGGTTCGAACTGCACCGGCGTCGATATCGCAGCCAGCGACAATATCGATTTTGTCGGACAGGCTTTTATATGCCGGCAGATGTATGTTTTGCGTCACCGCGCCGAGGCCGATAATGGCGACACGTTGACGGGAACTATTTTTCATTTTCAGTCAGAGCTACCGCAGGTGGTTCCGAACTCTCTCGGCCACTACGTAAAAAGCGGCGAAGGGATAAACCAGATTTCCGCCTTTGACAAGGACCGCTCTGCATTTTTCCAAAAATTCCTGACGCAGTGATTCAGCCTTCTCCGGCGTGGCACTGTTGATGCGTGTGCGGGC
>JBOGOW010000585.1:0-2404 GCA_050748285.1 Pyrinomonadaceae bacterium | reverse complement strand
GTTTAATGCTTGTTCGTTTGGTTTTCATCGTAACTGATCCTGCTGCAAAAGCCCGCGCGTGAGCAAGGGCGATACATCCAACGTCCGGCTATTGCGTACGCGCCGGCTTTTGCATTCGAATGTTTCTTTAGTCTTTTCGTTGTTTTCTAAAGTGCATATACCAATTCCACTCCCATGTTTTGCCTTCGTCGGACGAAAACGCCTGGCTCCAAACGGGCGAATCGGGATTTGTTTTGTCCCAGTGGAATTTGACGATAACCGGCGTGCCTTCCCACGTGTCGCGGGCGAAAAATTCGCCGATGTCGCCGTCGAACGAGCCGACTTGAGGAACGTCCAGAACAACAACTTTGCTGTCAACCCAATAAATGCTCCACAGCTTTGTCTTTGGATTAAAGAGACGCATGGTAATTGCCTCAAACGGCTCGCCGTCAAAACTTGCCTGAAAGAAATCCTGATTGCCAAATCCGTTAAGGATTTTCATGCATTCCTGCTCGGCGTCGAATTCCGTCCATTCGTCGCAGTTTGTAAGCCGTGATTTTAGTTTTCGATTATGAATTTTCCATTTGCCGAAAAAGAAATCGAAGTCCTTTGAAGATGAATTAGGCGAAGCGGAGATGTTCAAATAGTCAATTGTGTTTGCAGTTGCAGCGTTCATATGATTCCTCCGTTTGGTCGGTTTTATTCGTTATCCTAAATCTGGCGTTCTTAAGTATATTTAGCCAATGAATTCTCCAGAATTCGTTTTGCGTGCCTTTCAATACTCTGCGAGTCGATCCAGGCGTGAATCGTGTCGAATTCCAAATCCAGCATTTGCCGCTTTATGCGTAGAACTTCTTTTATCGGCAAAGGTATTTTGTTCGGATAACTGTGCATAGCTGCGAGATGATTTTTGTTTGGCGAAATGACAAAAGTGTCACCGCAGAGAATAGTTCCTTCGGGCGAGAGAAAAGGAATATGCAAAATACTGCTTCCTGCAAAATGTCCGCCGATATTGATTATTTTTATCCCGTTCCACAATTCTTTTTCCGTTTCCGACCATAGTTTTATATGATCGCCACGGTTAAAAATCCATTGCTCATCCTTCTCGTGAATATAGATCGGACAATCAAAAACTTCCGCCCAGAAATTCATATTGCTGTAAAAATGCGGATGCGAGAACGCAATTGCCTTTAGTCCGCCTTTCGACTTGATAAATTCGATTGTCGGCTCATCCAATAACGGAATACAATCCCACAAAATATTTCCGTCGGGTGCTTGAACGAGCAACGCCCGTTGCCCGATCGCAAAAGTCGGCGTCATCAATAGCTCGAACAAATTTTCATTTATCTGTCGTGTCCTGACCGTGTAGTCGGCTGCCAGACCCGAATGCGTTGTCCAGGTTTGCCCCGTCTCGGGAACATACTGCCTGTCGTCCTCACATATCGGACAAACCTGCGGCATTTTTGCAAGCGGAAACTGCGTCCCGCACGCTGTGCATATTTTATTTTCACTCATACTTGATCAAAATTTAGTTATATCGGCCAAAGCTGCGGCGATAAGAAAACAAGCCAAACCAATTGTCGAACCGATAACGGGCTTGGAGAAAAAAAATTTTAGAGACAAAAGCACATAGATCGCGGACACCAGCACAGCTACGAATTGTATAAGCAGCGACGCGGCATAGACATTTGGATAAAAGACCCCGACATATAGGAACGGGCCGCCAAAAAAGACAAGGCTCAGGCTGTGAGTCAGATTAAAACCAAGCCAAGCACGCCAAAGGTTAATAGTTGGGTTGAGTTTAATGCTCGACTCCTGCATTGCCTTGCGTAATGCGGGGTCGGGCGGCGTGAAAGCTCTTGGGTGCTTTAGGTCTCTTAGCGTAAGTGCGCCGTGAGCGACGCCCAAAAGCAGAAAAATTAAGCCGCCGATTACAATAAAAATCTGAACCATGTAAACGCCTCCTAAGTGCCTTTATCCTTTATAAAAATTACCAGAAACTTAGCGGGTTTTGTCATGCTCGCATTTTTCGAAACAGTGTGAACGTCGGTAGGCGATTCATAAAATGTCTCGCCGGGGCCAAGCGTAACGGCTTCTCCGCCCTCGACCTGCATTGTGATCGAGCCTTCGAGCACATAGACGAATGTATTCGCGTTGTGACGATGCTTTTCCGACGAGGCTCCGGGCGCGTATTCGACCGTTATCATAACGACCTCTTTTCCGGCGATTCCGGCCAGATCTTTTGTAATAACCGCCGCGACCTTTGCATTTTGAGCAAACACCGGGATCGTAAAAATGAACAAGCACCCGAGTAAAACCAATATATTTTGCAATTTAATTGAACGATTCATAAAGTTTTTTCCTCTGAGCCGTTATTATACGCGGCGAGCAAAAATGAAGCAGCGGAAGCTGTGAAAACCGAGTA
>JBOGOW010000584.1:0-2406 GCA_050748285.1 Pyrinomonadaceae bacterium | reverse complement strand
GCCCTGATAAGTAAAGGCCGATGACTGCCCAAATATTTGTAAACTATTGAATCCTGTTAACAGAATCGCCATAGTTATTGTCAAAATAAAATTTCTCATCTGAAAAACACTCCTTTTTGATTTGACTCTCTTAAAACTGCCGCATTCCGCTAGCCGCTGATTCGGGTAAACGCGCCGGTTTGCATAGGCTCATTTCACAGCACTACGCGAGATTCGTGGTAAAATCAGCTCAAAGTTTTTATGGCGAATGAAGTTACATTGCTGCTGAACGAGATCGGGCATGCCGGAGCGGACCGCGAGGCGTTGGACAAGCTGCTCCCGATCGTCTATGACGAGCTTCGCCGTCTGGCCGCGAGTTTTCTAAATCGCGAACACGCTGTTTCGCTGCAAACCACAGAACTTGTTCACGAGGCATATTTCAAACTGACGAAACAGCGCGCCGTCGATTGGGAAAATCGAGGGCAGTTTTTTGCCATCGCGGCGCAGGCAATGCGTCGCATCCTGATCGACGCCGCAAGGGAACGAAAGTCGATGAAACACGGGCCGGAAAAAATCTCGCTCGACGATTCGCCGACGATCTCGGTTGAGATGGATCAAAGTTTGATCGAACTTGACGCTGCGCTGCGTGAGCTTGAATCATTCGATGAACAGCAATGCCGCATAGTAGAACTGCGTTATTTTTCCGGTCTGACGATCGATGAAACAGCCGAAGTTTTGAAGATCTCGCCGGCGACGGTTAAAAGGGAGTGGGCGATCGCCCGAGCCTGGCTTTACAAAAATATCAACAATGATTGAGCTGATTTACGCGCGCTTTTCGCGTAGTGTTTTGGATAACTATGGACTCGGCACGGTGGAGCGAAATAAAAATGGTGTTTTCCTCGGTCGTAGAACTCCCGACCGACGAGCGAAATATCGCAATGCGAATCACCGATCCCGAGGTTCGCGTTGAGGTGGAAAAGCTATTATCGGCTCACGAAAACGCTGTAGATTTTATCGATACGCCTGTTTTGGTCAAGCATGGCGTTGTCGTCGAACACGCGGGCGAGGAAATGATCGGCAAACAGGTCGATCATTATCGGATCGTTGAAAAAATAGGTTCAGGCGGAATGGGTCAGGTTTATCTTGCGACGCGCGATGGATTTGACGACAATGTTGCGATCAAATTGATCAAACGCGGAATGGATTCGGACGCAATCCTAAAACGCTTTTTTCTCGAACGCCGGATATTGTCGCGATTGAAGCATCCGAATATCGCCGGTCTTCTCGATGGCGGAACGACCGAAGACGGGCTGCCGTATTTTGTGATGGAATACGTCGAAGGTCTGCCGCTGATCGAGTTTTGCGATGCTCATAGGTTTGATGCGGACGAGCGTCTCGAGATATTTAGAAATGTCTGCGCGGCTGTCAGTTACGCTCACCAACACCTTATAGTTCACCGCGATCTAAAACCGGGTAATATTTTAGTAACAGCAGACGGGACGCCGAAACTTCTCGATTTCGGCATCGCAAAACTGCTTGAGCCCGATGCAGAAAATACGGCAACGCAGGCACGAATATTCACGCCGGAATATGCTTCGCCGGAACAATTGAACGGACTGCCGATAACGACTTCGGCTGATGTTTTTTCACTCGGCGCTATCCTTTACGAACTCTTGAGCGGCACACGACCATTCGCGTCAAAGGGAAATAGTTATCGGGAAATTGCGAATCTGGTTTTGACCTCGGAGCCTCGAAAACCATCCTCGTTTCTTGGCAGCGGCTCGTTTTTATTTTGGGATACAAAGGCGGATGAGAAACAAACTCAAGGCGAGATCACGTCGAAAACCAGGATCGGAAATTCAAAGGCATTGGAGGGCGACCTTGATAACATAATTCTAAAGGCTCTCCGAAAAGAACCGGAACGCCGGTATCTTTCGGTTCAGGAATTTTCCGAGGATATTCGAAGAAGACAGGTAGGGCTGCCGGTTACGGCGACTGCGGACTCGGCCGCATATCGATTTCGCAAGTTTGTCGGACGAAATCGGATCGGAACGGCGATCGCGGGATTGATATTGGCCCTGACCGCTTTTTCCGGTTGGCAAGCTGTCGTTGCGACCCGCGAACGGGCCAAAGCCGAGCGAAGTTTTGCGGAGCTGCGACGTTCGGCTCACGAGTTGATGACAGAAACGAATGCCGCTCTCTCAAGGATACAGGGAAGCACGCTTGTAAGGAAAAATATCGTTGAGCGGTCGGTCGCTATGCTGGATAGTATCGCGGCCGAAGATACGAACGATGTAAGTTTGCTCGCTGAGTTGGCCGACGGGTATTTGGATCTTGGACGAATAGAGCATTTCGAGTTTAGGGAATTTCAAAATGCTCAGGAAAGCATTTTGAAATCGATCAAACTTCGCCGCCGAATCCTTGCCG
>JBOGOW010000583.1:0-2411 GCA_050748285.1 Pyrinomonadaceae bacterium | reverse complement strand
CTTCTTCAGAGTACGCTACTCTGTTCGTGCCGCCTTCTTCAGTTTTACCGAACTCGGCAAGTTCCCGGAGGCTCGTGTTTAGTCGGTCGCCATTCACCGACGCTTCGCCCTGAGCAAAAATGCATGCCGCAAAAACGCAAATAAGAGAAAGAATGTTCAAGATTTTCATATTCATGGCTCGGCCGCCGATCGCCGCGGCAAGGCGGCGAAGACGATAATGTCTATGTCAACAACGCTGGACTATTTCACCGAGTGCCGATAGGGCGTCGAACAGCTTTACCTGGATGGACACCTTCTACGATCTTCTCGTCCTGCACAACAAAAACGCCGCCGACCAGCACATGGCGGATACCGGTCGAGTATTGCGCCGGGTTTTCAAACGTCGCCCGGTCGATTACCGTCCCCGGGTCGAAGATGGTGAGGTCGGCATCGGCTCCGACTTTGATGCGGCCCTTGGAGCGCATCGCAGGGACGACCTTTTCCAAACGGTGAGCGGGCAGCAGTGACATTTTGCGGATGGCGTCCATCAGCGACAGAACCTTTTGCTCACGAACGTAAAGTCCGAGTACGCGAGCAAAGGTGCCCACACCGCGCGGATGTCCTTTACCGTTTTCCAACTTTCCATCGCTGGCGACCATTACACGAGGGTTAGCCGCAGCGAGGCGCGAGATCTCTTCGGGGATCGCGTGGCCGATCACCGGGCCGCCCTCTTTGCGGTAGCGCGCAAACGTTTCTGCGGTCAATCTTTCGCCGGTTGCCACCCATTGCAAGTCTTTGTAGGTAATTCCGAATGCCTCTTGCCAGCCGTCGTTATAGATCGCCGAGTCGAGGCGGGTCTGCGTGGCCGTATAGGGATAGGCCTCCGTTGTCACGTCGACTCCACGACGAGCGGCGCCCTCGATCATTTCCAGGCAGGTTGTCGTTTGCCGCAGGCACATGCTGGTAATGTGAACGACGTGCAGCGAAGCTCCCGTGCCGGCGGCATCGGCCAAAATTTCCTGCAATGCCCCGATAGCGCTTCCCGGTTCTATGGCTCCGGCGTGCCGCAAATGAACGTAGTTCGCCACGCCCCTTTCTGCGGCGATCTTAAATAGATCGAAAACCTCGGCCCGCGTCGTCGTGGGCACGTAGTTAATTCCGAAGCCGATACCCAAACCGCCTTGGTCCAAACCTTGTTTGATCAGGTCCGCGACCTGGCGAACCTCTTCGGGCGTGGAGCTGCGGTTGATCGCATTGTCACGAGGCAGGAATGCGCCGGTGTCTTTCATCACGGCCATTTTTGCCGGAATATGGCCGACCGTCGCTCCAAAGTTAATGAGGGCCTTGCCCTCGCGCGCGGCGTACCACGCGGCCACGGGCGAGACGCCGACCTCCATCTCGAGCGCCGTCGTCACGCCGTCGCGGGCCTGATAGCGGTTGTTCTCGTCATCCTGTCCGTGCGCATGCAGATCGATAAAGCCGGGTGCAACGACCAGGCCTTTGGCATCGACCATTGTGCGCCCACGCAACGGCCGCGTCGAGATCGCCGCGATCTTTCCGTTGCGGATTCCCACATAGCGGACGGCGTCGAGGTTCGATTCCGGGTCCATCACGCGGCCATTAGCCAGGACAATGTCGAATTCGGTGCGCCCCTGCGCGCTTACGACAAGCGGCAACACTGCTTGCACCAAGAGGAACGTGATCAAAGCCGTCGCGATATGACGGAATGATATGGCTTGCTTGTGTGAGCAATGTTTCATAATTTTCCTTTTAATCCTTATTCAGGCAGATTCATCCGTTTCAACAGATCCTTAAATCGCGGGTCGTCGCGGAGAGAATCGAAAGGAATCTCCAGTCTTATGTACACCAACGAGGATGCGTGGGAGCGAAAATCCTTCTCTAACCACTCGAAAGCCTTTTCCTTCTCCCCGAGTCCAACGTAAACCGCAGCAACGTCAGATCCGGATGCCTGATGCATAACGTATTTTTCCTCAAGTTTTTTGACGATTGATAAAGCCTCAGCCCTATTTCCTAGAACCGCCTGAATATAGCCCAGATTAAAAAGTGCAAGACTTTCTCCGTTTAGCAGCTCGGTTGTTTTCTGCGCTTGGGCCAATGCCTCAGCATTGCGACCGAGCTTGAGGTAGCCGTATGCCAAGCCCAAGTGAGCAGCCCAATAATTCGGATCGATCTCAAGCGTCTTTTTGTTTTGTTCGACAGCACCATTTACATCTCCCTGCACCATCAACATCTCAGCCAGGTTGCCGGAAATCGGCAGCGAAAGTCCGTCTTCCTCGTAACCTTTTTTGATCTGAACAAACGCCTCATCATAACGTCCCCGAGAACGAAGAAAACGGGAATACCAAAGTCGCACGATAGGGTAATGCGGATTCAACTCAATGGAATGTTTGAACTCTTTTTCCGCCTCTACA
>JBOGOW010000582.1:0-2420 GCA_050748285.1 Pyrinomonadaceae bacterium | reverse complement strand
AGTTAATCTCCTTTACGTGGTCAAAAGCCACATGAAAATATTCAGCTTCAAGCCTCTCTACTCCGACGTACTTTCAACATCAGAGTATAATCCGCCACCGTCTCAATTCATCATGCCATCTCCTTTTGTTTTGAATAAGAATTTACTTTTTCTAATCCGTTTTCAGACTAGCAGTCGAAACGTGAATAGAAAATTAACGGTATTTTTCCAGCTAAAAATTAACCTGTATCCCGGCGTATCCAATAAATCTGGGATCAAAATTGCGCCTTACGCTTTTGCCGACAGACATTATCAGGTTCGCGTGCGGCGAGATTGGAATGCGCGAGCCAAAATTATAGACGACCTCGCTCTCACTCAAACGACCGCTCGGCCCCGTGCCGTGTATCTCGCCAAGCAATTCGAATCTGCTAAATTCCCTGCCGACGACAATACCGTATATGACTTCATCCTCACCGCGTTTGAAACGGTAGCCGACATCTCCATTTATTCCAAACTTGCCAACCTGTGTCTGCCATTGCAGCGGCATCAGAAATTCGGGACCGCTATCAACCAGACCGCGGCGACGCGCGGTTCCACCGGTGTTAAATTCGATCTGCGGATAGATCGACAGAGCGACACGATGTTTTTCCTTCTCATCTCGAAACCGCCATCTGACACCGATATTAGTATTGCCGAGCCCGCTTAGGCTTTGCTGTCCGTTGCGGTGCTGTATGATCCACGGTATTTCGACCTTTAGCTGAAAATGTTCGCTTAAACCGTAATTGATATCCAAAAGCGGTAATCCAAAATTTCTTCCGTCGGTTCCACGTTCAATAGTAAACGCCGTGTTTATCTCAAAATGGCCTTTTGGCACAGTTTCGGTGTCATCGGTAATCATCGGCGGGCCGCCCTGTCCGATTACGAAACCAGAACACACAGCGAACAGTGAAACAAAAAAAATCCAATTTGTTAGAGCATGACAAAGTTCCGAATACTCAAAGTGCAATTCGTTTTCTAAATTCCGCTCGCCCGATATGCGACTTATTTTCATAAAACGATCTTTGCATCAAAATCGACATTTCCAAACTATGCATGTTTAAAAACTAAACAGAACCTCAAGACGAACGCGCCGGTTGCCGCTCTGGCGACCGCCGGCCGATGAAACTGAATTGCCAAAAAACGATGAACTCAGGTTGCCGACCGGCGTGCCGCCGTTGTTTCGATTAAAGAGATTTCGTACCTGTATCGAGAGTTCGAGTTTGTATTTGCCCTCGTCGTCTTCGTCGGCTTCATCGTCGGCAGATTTTTTCACCTTGCCGAAACTGAATTCTTTGGCAGCCGTCAGATTGACTGCGAAATATTTTGGGCCGCGTCCGTAGTTTCGAGGAATAATTATATCGCCCGGCTCCGGCGTCGGGTCGAACGCTCCAAATCTTGTTACGACAATTCCCGGCTCTGATAATGACGTCGCAAATGCGGGACGTTCGGTGAAGATAGTGTCTTCATTCGAATCTTCGCCGGTCGTAATATTGAACGGCGAACCGGAGCGATAAATTACGAACGGTCGCAGGCTGACCCCGAACGGTATCGAAATGCTGCCGCCGAACACTGCGCGATGGCGCGTATCTATCGCGGCACGGCCAAACTCGCCGGTTAGATCGTAAGAATTCGCAGGAAATGTGCCGGCGCCGTCCGTGTCACTTTTTGCACTGCCAAATGAGTAATTTCCAAACAACGAAACATTTTCAATAAAATTCGTTCGCATATTGATCGTCAGCAGATCCTGATCGAATCTTCCCGTAGCTTCGTATTGGAAAATATTTCCGCCGTCGGGGATCGGCGGCACGCCGTTAAAGGGCGCGTTAATATTCCGCGACCTTAGAAGCCGACGAACTCGCGTATGCGTATAGGTCGCGCTAAAGGTCGTTTTAAAAGGCAATTGGCGTTCGACGCTGGCGGCGGTTTGGAGCGTATATGTCGCACGTAAATCGGGCTGGACAATCCGCGTCGTTTGCGGCTGGGCAAACGCGGCAAGCATTTCCGCGGTCGGAATATTCGAAACGCCGTCTTGCGTAAAAACGATCGCGTCAAGAATCGCCGGATCGGTAACGATAAACCGCTGCTGGTTCACACCGTTGAATCGAAGCGCGTTCAACGTCAAATCTTCGCCAAACCGGTCATAAAAAACACCGAAGCCACCTCGAAAAACCGTCTTGGGTTTGTTTTGTCCATCTGCGCCGGGAGCATACGCGACGGCAAAGCGCGGTGCGAAATTCCATGGGCTGGAAATATTCGTCTGCGTTTCGTACCGCAAGCCTGCGGACACGGTCAGTTTCGGATCGATGTTCCAATCGTCCTGAAAAAATATGCCGAGGTCGGTCCGTTTTACTTTGGCAAGCGGTTGGCCGCCGGAAATGGAAAATTGTGTCGGAAAGGCTCCC
>JBOGOW010000581.1:0-2421 GCA_050748285.1 Pyrinomonadaceae bacterium | reverse complement strand
TGAATCCTATTTCTACCAGTACATGAAAAAAAACAGCATCAAAAATGTCTATTAGAAAAAAGTTCTAAAAATTAGCATCAAAAATGTCCATTACAGCCAACTTCACAATTGTATCTCGAATGACGGGTAAGAGAATCGAGAAGCTTTATACTGAAGATATTACCGAAGACGAAATCCGAAATTTAGTGGATGCAGAAAAAAGACATCACTTGGAAATCATTAAAGGTAAGTTTGAACAAATCAAAAAGACTGACTAGTTTGTCATTTCTTTGAAGAATTTTTCACCAATAACAACAATCCCCAGCCCCTCGGCCTTTATCAATTTTGAACCGGCGTCGCTGCCGGCGACGACATAATCGGTTTTTTTGCTGACGGATGACGAGACGCGGCCGCCGCGGTCTTCGATAAGTTTTGCAGCTTCGTCGCGGGTGTAATTTTCGAGCTTGCCGGTGAGGACGAAGGTTTTTCCGATGAAGCGTTCGTCGAGAGCGGCGGTCGATGCGGCGTCCATTTCCATCACTACGCCCGCAGATTTCAGACGTGCAACGAGGTCGATATTTTTCAGGTCGCGCATCCATTCATAAACGCTTTCGGCAACTGAGAGACCGATCTCATGAATGTCATCCAGCTCTTCGACAGACGCGGCGGCAATAGCGTCAATAGTTCGGAAATGATTTGCGAGAATTTTGGCATATCGCTCGCCGACGTGACGAATGTCGATGCCATAAAGCAATCTTTGCAGCCCGCGGGTCTTGCTTGATTCGATCTGCTCGATCAGATTCGTGCCCGATTTTTCCGCCATCCGCTCAAGCGATGCAATCTGTTCCACGGTAAGAGAATATAGATCGGCAACGTCTTTTATCATTCCGTTATCGACAAGCGTTTCGACCAGCACTTCGCCTAAACCCTCTATATCCATCGCTTTACGTGAAGCAAAATACTGTATTCGGCCTTTTATTTTCGCGGGACAATCAGGGTTTGTGCAGCGGCGGACGGCTTCGCCTTCGGGTCGCACAGCATCGAAACGGCAGACCGGACAAACGGTTGGGAACTTGAATTTCTTTTCGCTTCCGTCGCGTTTTGTTTCAACGACGCCGAGTACTTGCGGAATGATCTCGCCGCTTTTTTCGATCTCGACCGTGTCGCCGATCTTGATGCCAAGCCGCTTAATTTCGTCCTCATTATGCAGCGAGGCACGTCCGACGGTCGTGCCCGCGAGCAGTTTCGGTTCGAGGATGGCAATGGGCGTCAACGCGCCGGTGCGTCCAACGCTGACGAGAATATCGAGCAGTTTTGTAAACGCTTTTCGTGCAGGATATTTGTATGCGATCGCCCAACGCGGAGCCTTCGATGTCGCGCCGAATTCCTGTTGCAACGCCGTCGAGTTTACCTTTACGACAACGCCGTCGATCTCGTAATCAAGCGCGTCGCGCTTCGGTTCCATCTCGGCGATAAATTCCGAAAGTTCGTCAAAATCAGCGCATAATTTTCGATGCGGATTTACATTGAACCCATTTCGCTTAAGCCATTCAAAACTTTCCCAATGCGTCGCAAACATCTTCTGGTTTCCGGCAAACAGATCGTATGGAAACATATCCAAACGCCGTGCCGCGACGATTGCCGAATCGAGCATTCGGAGCGTGCCCGATGCCGAATTTCGAGGATTTGCAAAAGTTTTTTCGCCTTGCATCTCAAGTTCCGCATTATTCTTTGCAAACTGCGACCGCGACAAAAATACCTCTCCTCGAACTTCGGCGTGAGCAGGCGCATCCGTTTTCAAACGCAGCGGAATCGAGCGAATCGTCTTTACGTTTTGGGTAACTTCATCACCAGTCTGCCCGTCGCCGCGTGTAGCACCGACTGCTAAAATTCCGTTTTCATAATGCAGCGAAACGCTTAATCCGTCGATCTTCAATTCCGCAACATATTCCAACTTCCTGCCCTCGGCCAGCTTTTCACAACGCTCGGTAAAAGCCTTCAGATCATCGAGATCATAAGAATTGTCCAGCGACATCAACGGAACCGTATGTGTAAACGGCCGCAAAGAATCGGCCTTGCCGCCGACCCTCTGGGTAGGACTGTCCGGCGTGATCAACTCCGGATTTTCTGCTTCTATTTTCTTAAGCTTTTCGAGAAGCTGGTCGAATTCAAAATCGGAAATCTCAGGCTCGGCTTTTTGATAATAAAGCTCGTTGTGCCGTTCGATCTCGGAGCGAAAGTGACCGATTTCCTCAAATAAATCAAGATTCGCCGGGATATTCATTTAGTCCTAAAACCTTTTTCAGCCCCGAATCCACTTGGCGCATCTTCCGGTCCGCCAATCTGGAAACGAAGTCCCTCAGGATAGCTTCGTCCACAGTGAACAACTGCGAAACATTGACAACCGAATCGTTGGGAAGACCCGTTTGAGCTTTTTTCAAC
>JBOGOW010000580.1:0-2423 GCA_050748285.1 Pyrinomonadaceae bacterium | reverse complement strand
CGTTTATGTCATCTTCTTTGCGTAAATACAAACTCTCGTCTTTAACCAAAACGCAAATCATCGAATTTTGAGCGATTAAATTTAGAATTTCTTGGATTATGCCAGTCGCAATTAGATTCAGTAAAACACAAGCGTCTAGGATAAGATAATTTCTCTGATTCACTATGGATTGTTTACCTCCCGACTACTTCGTGAGAAAAATCAATTTCCCCTAGCGTAAAATTATTTTCGTTTTCTTGATAGCTGTTGCCCAAACTGATTTTATCTATAATTATCCGAGCCGTTACTCTATCGGTTCGTAGAAATTTTGCCAGTTGCCCTTCGCTTATCTCTGCCTTTTCATACGCTGAAACAGCCAAACCAACATAACGCCTAGGAAGTTCATCTTCAATTGGCGGATCAGCATTTATTCCTAATATTTGTTGGGCTTGACGAGGTTTAAAGCCTTCCGCCGCCAACGAATCCCAAGTTCCAATCGGCAATCGGCGAAGGTTTTCCAATCTGATTATCAGTGCTTGAACCGAAACTTGATACAAATCAGCTAGATGGCAGATTTCCGCCATCGTAATATTTTTCGTGGCGGTCGAGCGTTGAATTTCGGTAAAACGGCGATTAAGACCGCTTGCCGTCATCAGAAAATTTTCGGCAAAAGCATCTGCCAATCTTTCATTTGCCGACTGTCTTCTTTTTGCTTGTAAAAAAGTTATTTCGGTTTGATAACGGTTGGTCAAATAATGACCGAACTCGTGAGCTAAAGACCAATTTCTTCTATCTCTCGGATGATTCGAGTTTATTCCGATACAACCGCCTAAAGCATCGTTATAAACAAAGATGCCCGAAACATTGGACGGCATCGGAAAATAAAAAATCCGCAAACCGATGTCCATTTCCAACCTTTCGCGGATATTGGAAATCGGACCGTCGCCTATTCCCAAACGGTTTCGTTCAGCCATTGCAATTTCTTCTGCGACCTGTTCGGGCAAGCCGCCTTTCCAATTATACTGAGGCGAAGGGTTTTCAAGCCTCGTAATTCCATTGAGTTTTTCTAACTCAATATAATCTTCGGCAAATTGTTGCAGTTCAAAACTGACTTGCTCCAATTCGGGATTTTCATTGAAATCTTCACGCCAATTTTGCCGAAACTGCGGAACAAAATCACGGGCGACAGACACACGATTTAATAATTTTGACACATCCCGCCCGTAAATGTTGGCAAATTTGATAAGTTCGTCCGCGTTTACGCGGCGGTCTCCTTTTTCAATCGCCACAATAGTCGTCCGAGCCATACTCATTTGGCCGGCAACGTCTTGTTGTTTCAAACCTCTCGCATTACGTGATTCTTGTAATCTGCTTCCTAAAATTTTGGGATCAATCTTTTCTAGAATGTTTTCCATTTCTTCACCTTTTCAGACCAAAATTTACGCGGCTTTTCTTTCGACGTTGATAAAATTCCACCGAGCAGAAAAGTTTTCCCATTCTTCGCAATATCGGGAAAAAAGAAGGAGAATTTTGTTTTGAATATCTTCAATTTGTACGTTTTTGTGCTTGACCAATTCCAAAGCTAAAGTTTGTAAAATCGGATATTCAAGAATAAATTTTTGCCAAGCATCTTTTGATGAAAAACAATCTTTTATCGTCAGATATTGCCATTCCATAACTCTTAAATCATTAAGTTGAGCAAACGACGCAATGGAAGTTGGCGAACTCAAATCCGTCAAATAATTTTTGCCGTTATCGAAGTTAGTTAGGCTGGCGGTTTCGATTGACAATCTTCGCAACAAACAAGAAGTGCAAACTCCGCATTGGGATTTTCCAGCAGTATGCACGGGAAACCCGTCGCAAGAAAAAGTCATTGAGAGTGCTTCCGATAAATTTTTAACAGCTTCGTGTTTGCACATTTCGCCTTTCGTTTCAAAAAGATATAAATTCTTAATGTGAAAGTCTTGTTTGGTAAGCGTTTGAATAAATCTCTCCATTCTCAGCAAAGACAAAGGATTAGCTCCGCGGGAATTCATCGTTCCGACTTGGCTATTGTCGTAAGGTAAATTTATATTTATAGCTCCAATGCCGTTTTCGTAAATTTCCAGTTTACTGGTTCCCGCATTGAGAGCCGTAACTGCCCCGAAAGTAGTAAAAACAAAACCGCGAGTGCGTTGCGAAATTTCCTCTTTCGGATGTTCTCCGCCATTCCAATTAAAACCAAAATTAATAATATGGTGAATAATTTCTTGGACTTGATATTTTTCCCTTAACTCTTTTACTTGCTGTTTTTGCCCGAACTCTTGTCTTGAATTAGTTCTTCCTGAAACGAGTTCGTGTCAAAAGTTGTGGAAATAGATTTTCGCATCCTTGTTTGCCAAAGGTTTTAAATC
Organism: Pyrinomonadaceae bacterium; assembly: GCA_050748285.1. Lineage (GTDB taxonomy): Bacteria > Acidobacteriota > Blastocatellia > Pyrinomonadales > Pyrinomonadaceae > OLB17. Next base: position 51 of record JBOGOW010000580.1, on the reverse strand, counting down.
CGGTTTTTTAAGGGAGATTGTCTGGTAGTTTGACCTCCTTTAGTTTTTCGG
>JBOGOW010000579.1:0-2424 GCA_050748285.1 Pyrinomonadaceae bacterium | reverse complement strand
CGATCACAGAGGGAACGGTTTCGAAATGGCTCAAAGCTGTCGGCGACACAATCGAAAAGGACGAGGCGTTGCTTGAGATTTCAACTGATAAGGTTGACGCCGAAGTTCCGTCGCCCGCCGCCGGGACACTGCTTTCGATCAGTGTGCAAGAAGGCGAGACGGTCGAGGTAGGATCGGTGCTGGCAATGGTCGGAGCGGAAGGAACGGTCGGAGTCCCAAGCCCCAAGTTCCAAGTCCCAAGTCAGTCCGCTGTTGAAAAGTCGGCGGCTCAACCACAAGTTTCGGATCCCGTTCACGCGGTTGCGATGCCGGTTGCGACGAATGGAGGTTCGAATGGAAGCAGATCTATCGATGAACTTCGCCGGACAAAATCTAGCCCGCTGGTTCGGAATATTGCGAAGGAACATGGCGTAGATATCACGCGCATTCCCGGTTCGGGTTTGAGCGGTCGAGTAACGAAAAATGATATTTTGTCATTCATCGAAACGGGTGCCGCGTTGCGGCCGGAAGACCTTCTCAAAAAAGGTGCTCCGATCCAATCAATTGCAAAACCGCATATTGCAAAGCCTGCATATCAGCCGCCGTTGGCCGAGCCGATGTCCGGCGACCGTGTTGAGAAAATGTCGGTGATGCGAAATAAGATCGCCGAGCACATGACGTTTTCCAAGCAGACGTCGGCGCACGTAACGAGCGTTTACGAGATCGACATGACGAATGTCGCCCGTTTTCGCGAACGTAATAAGGAAGCGTTTCAGCAGCAGTTCGGCACGAAGCTGACCTTTATGCCGTTCATTTTTCAAGCTGTAACAAATGCGATCAAGCAGCATCGAATCGTCAATTCCCAGGTTTCCGGCGATCAGATCATTTACAAGGCCGACATAAATCTTGGGATGGCGGTCGCGCTTGATTGGGGTCTGATCGTTCCCGTTATCAAGAGCGCGGATATTTTATCGCTTTCGCAGCTTGCCGTCGCAGCGAACGATCTCGCAGATCGCGCCCGTACTAAGAAGCTCAACCCGGACGAAGTTACAGGCGGTACATTTACGATCACAAATCCCGGCGTTTTCGGCGGGCTGTATGGTACGCCGATCATCAACCAGCCGCAGGTTGCGATCCTCTGTATCGGGACGATCGAGAAACGAGCGAAAGTCGTAACATCAACCGACGGCGACGACGCGATCGTTATCCGTCAGATGGCATATTTTGCACTGACCTACGATCACCGCGTAGTCGATGGTGCCGACGCCGAAAAATTCCTTTCCTTTATGAAGCAGTATCTTGAGCAGAATGAATTCGAATTTTAGAATTTCAACTTGTTTCTGTTGAACCCGGATTACGCATTAGCCTAGTAATCGGCGTGAAGGCGGCCGATCCGACCCGCCGGCGAAGTCCGACCCGATCTGGGTTTGAAAAGTTTCTATTGCGTAATCTGGGTTTCACTTTCATTCCATTTTTGAACATACAATCGCACAAAACTACACGAACAAATCATAAATTGATCCACTACCAGATAAAAAAAATGCTTGACAATATGTGTAATGCGTGCTACGTTGTTTCATCAGACGAATTCCGTCTGTGTGCTCTTTGAAAATTTCACAATCGCTCCGGTTTCCGGGATTTATGACATATTGCAACTCCGTGTTTAATCCGCGTTTCAGTTTGTTTCACATGTTGCGGCTGTTTCAAATGTTTCGCTGAAACACAGACGCCTCGCTCAAAAACGAAACAGAGTTTCCACGCACGATTTCGGGAACAGTACGGCGATCTGTGGTCTCGCTATCCCGGAATACGCATCAGGATTTGAAGATGAGTTTTTGCCGCAGATTAACTCAGAAAAACGCAGATTCGCTTTTGTTTTATCACCGTTATTTGCTTTAATCTGCGGCTAAATTTTTTAACACGTAACCCCGGTTAAATGTACTGTTTTGGTTCATTCATCTTTCTTTTTACCCAATTCGTATAGATAAAGGACGACCGCTATCTATTTTTTGCTGAACCACAACTTTCACTAACTCGTTTATTGTCAACTATTTGCGTTGAATCTGGGTGTTTTCAGTTTTTTGGCACGAGGATTGAATGAAATTAAGCGGCTAACCTTGAATCGGTGCCTGCAAACATATTTTTTTACTTCCAACCTGTTTGCCGAAAATAACGTCTATTATGCCGGTTTGAGTTGTTTTTCAATTTACTTATTCAGGAGTTTGAAGATATGTTAAAGAAATTTAATGCAGTTTTGATAGTGGCGATCATCGGCGTCGCGGGTGTTTTCGCGCAGGATGCGCAGTTGCGTAACGTGCCGGCGGGTCAGAAGTTAAAGCTAAAGGGCGTTATCATTTCAAAGATCGACGAAAATACCATGATCGTTCGCGATGCGACGGGCGTCGATACGAAAGTCGTTCTTGCGCCGAGCACAAGCATCAAGAA
>JBOGOW010000578.1:0-2424 GCA_050748285.1 Pyrinomonadaceae bacterium | reverse complement strand
CGGTTACAGGAATTCTCGCGGTCGGAATGCTGATGTTGATCGTTTCGGGCAACATCGATCTTTCGGTCGGGTCGGTGCTTGGATTTACAGGCGGCATCGCGGCGTATGCGCTTTCGATCCTCGGCTACGGCGTTCCGGCGGCGATCATTTTTGCGGTCACTGTTGGAATTCTGATCGGTCTGTTTCAAGGCGCTTTGACGGCGTATCTACATATTCCCGCGTTCATCGTTACGCTTGGAGGTCTGCTGGTTTGGCGAGGAGCTCTAAAGTGGCTGCTCGGCGGGAACACGATTCCGATTTCCGATGAAATGTTCAAAGCTATCGGGCAGCGGAATATCCCGATCGAAGCGGGTTGGGAAATCGCTGTTGCGGGAATCGCATTCGCGCTTTTTATTTCATATCGACGTGCTCGGTCCGAGTCGTCATATGGAAACGGCAAAGCGAATTATCTTGCGTCGTTTCTTCGAGCGATTATCCCTATTGCTAGCATCGTTGCATTTATTTGGGTGATGAATGCGTATCAGGGCGTGCCGATACCTGTGCTGATATTTGTTTCGGTCGCACTGGTCGGCGTGTTTCTGACGACCTCGACCGTTTTCGGCCGTTACCTTTACGCCATCGGCGGTAACCCGGACGCCGCACGGCTTTCGGGCATAAATAACAAACGAAATATTCTGAAAGTTTTCGCGCTGTTGGGCGCCTTTACCGGAATCGCCGCATTGATATTTACCGGCCGCGTCGGCAGCGCCGCACCCGACGCCGGATCACTGAAGGAACTCGACGCCATCGCCGCCTGCGTCATCGGCGGGGCCAGCCTGATGGGCGGCCGCGGCACTGTATTCGGTGCATGTTTGGGCGCGTTGATAATGGCAAGCCTCGACAACGGAATGTCGCTCCTAAACGTCCGCGACTTTATGCAGGACATCATCAAAGGCTCGATCCTCGTGTCGGCTGTTGGACTGGATATGATGGGACGAAGGCAGAGTTGAAACCACGCTGCGATTTTCTTCTTTCGGAACGCATTAGCTGTTGGTAGAATAATTTTGTATGAACGCAACACTTACAATCGATCTGCCGGAGGACGTAAGAACAACTCTTGGCAAGGCCGCCAAAGAAGCAGGTGTTTCGGAAAAAGCATTTGCTGCCCAAGCATTAAAGGACTACTTTTTTTTGCAGCGATTTCGAAGTCTAAGAGAACGAATGATCGCTGAATCAAAAAGTTCTTATTCGGATGAGGATGTCTTTGGCCTTATTTCGTGAGAATTGTACTCGATACTAATGTGCTGATCGCTTCGTTTATCGCTCGCGGATTTTGCCATGAGTTGTTTGAGCATTGCAATATTCGACACACCATAGTTGGTTCCGAATTCATCTTGAATGAGGTTCGGGAAAAATTAATTGAGAAATTCAAATATACGGCGGCAACTGCCGATGAAGTTGTCGCCCTGTTGAGATCGCGAACCCAGATCGTTTTACCCACAGCTCTTTCGACAAGTGTTTGCCGTGATTCGGACGACGACACCATTTTGGCAACAGCGCTTTCCGGAAATTGCGACTGCATAGTTACCGGCGACCGCGATTTACTTATTCTGCAGGAATTCGAGGGCGTAATGATCTTCAGTCCGAGAGATTTTTCTGAATTTGAGAACAAGGAATAACCCTTTGGGGGCTCGATCCTCGCGGCAGCCGTCGGACTGGATATATGGGACGAAAGCAGAGTTAAAACTTGTGCAATCGAGGTTTCGTATATGACAAAGTCAATTTCGATTTTCGTCGTTGCCTGTATTTTGGGGATCGGCTTTATCCATGGACAATCTTCAAACTGGCGAACATTCTCGTCTAAAGACAAAACATACTCTGTTGAAGTTCCAAGAAATGTAGGAATTGAGCCTGTTAAATCCAAGGACCCAAAATGGAAGGACACTCTGTTGGAGGTTGGTGTGACCGGAATCTTAATGCGCGTCCCGGGTCAAGAGTCGCACAGATTTTCGGTGTTGAGAATCGATCTGGATCTAATACCAGGTTTTGATAAAGAGTCAAAAAAGTTGTCCGAGGATGATCTTGTCTCGTATTTTGCGGTCATGTACACGGGCGAAGATGATGAAAGTCAATGTCTGAGCGAAGCGACACTGATTGATAATGGCGGCATCAAGGGAAGAGAGTATACATATGTCCTCGATGATAGGGCTAACAATGGCGGGGGTAAGTTGTACACCCGATCCCGCCTCTTTCTTCGGAACCGAAAACTGTTCATTGTTAAGTTTGAGGGCACTAAAAGGGATGAGTTGACGTCTAGCGATGCGAACCGATTTCTAACAACGTTCAGAATGCCCTAAGAGATCTCGCTAGCCGCCAATAAAACTCATTGTTCTGCTGGCAGGGACAAATTCCGCGTCGTTGATGTAATGGCGCGGTTCTTTTTTC
>JBOGOW010000577.1:0-2430 GCA_050748285.1 Pyrinomonadaceae bacterium | reverse complement strand
GATCGGGTTTGACCCGACGCCGGTCGGCAGGCTCACGAGATAAAGAAACTCCTGATCAAACCGAGTTATCTCAATAAAGATCTTTCCTTCATCACTGTTGATATACAACGGAATATAGCCATCGATCTTCTGAGCCTTTTCAATTACAGAGGCAAAAGTTTTTTTCGTCGGCGTTTGTGCCGAGATAACGATCGTTAAAGAAATAAGCAGGCAAAGCGCGATTGGAATTCGATTCATAGTGTTGTTCTCGCTGAAAATTGTTTAGCGAAAGTTAGCATTTTTCCGCTGTTATTATCAAGATGGTTTTTGTAAATACACCACGTTAGCAACCGATCTTTGACCGCATTCGACGATGTTCGACGCCTGCCGGCCAAAGACTGCCAGCATAGCGATACCGTTGTATGTGAGACAAATTACATATTCTCAGTGTCCTCTGTGACTTACAAAAACTATAATACTCACGAATGCGGATCAACGAAAGAGTCGTTCAACTAAGCGACAAGCAACCGAACAGGAAAGCGCGATACGTCCTGTATTGGATGCAAATGTTTAAGCGAACGTCACATAATCATGCTCTTGTTTGGGCGATTCGAAAGGCGAATGAACTCAAATTGCCGCTCGTTGTTTACGAAGGTTTGAAATATTACTATCCGTGGGCGTCGGATCGCATACATACATTTATTCTTGAGGGCGTCGAAGAAAAGCGGCGCGAATTTGAACGGCTTGGCATTCGATATATTTTCTATTTGCAAAAAGATAAAAACTCGCCGAAAAATACGGTAGCGGCGTTGGCAAGAGATGCCGCGTGTATCGTAACCGACGATTACCCGTGCTTTATCATTCCCGAACATAATCGGCGAATAGCAACGCGTGCTGATATTCCGGTTTTTGCGGTTGATTCGAACGGAATAATTCCCATGTCGAAATTTGAAAAGGAAGAATACGCCGCATACACGATCAGGCCGAAGATAAACGGACTGATAGACGATTATTTGAAACCATTCAAGGAAGAAAGTATCGATATTCTGAGCGTTCGCATCGACCTCGATGACAGTTTCGAAACTATCGTAAATTCGAAAACCATTTCGAAACTTGTAAGCGAATGCGACGTCGATCATTCGGTAAAGCCATCAGAATATTACAAAGGCGGAACTGTGAATGGACGCTCGCGTTTGAAGAGCTTTGTCGCAGAAATTTTGCCCGATTACGACAAAGCGCGCAGCAAACCCGACCGCGAAGGTTCATCGCGGCTTTCGTCTTATCTACATTTTGGATTTCTGTCGCCGCTTGAGGTTGCGTTGGCTGTAAAAAATTCGGACGCGCATCAGGAATCGAAAGACGCTTATCTCGAAGAACTGATCGTCCGTCGCGAGCTTTCATATAATATGACGCGGCATAATGAGAATTACGATTCGCTTGCTGCGTTGCCGGCGTGGGTGCAAAAGACGATGCGTGAACACTCAGACGACGAGCGGCAGGTTACTTACACGCTCGAAGAATTGGAGAACGGCAAAACGCACGATGAGCTTTGGAATGCTGCCCAGCGCGAAATGGTCGTAACCGGCGAGATGCACAACTATGTTCGGATGCTGTGGGGCAAAAATGTGATCGCGTGGTCGCCGTCATACGAAGTTGCGTTTGAGACTCTCGTCCATCTAAACAACAAATACTGCCTCGACGGACGCGACCCGAATTCCTACGCCGGAATCCTATGGTGCTTTGGCAAACACGACCGACCATGGATGGAGCGCCCTGTCTTCGGTCAAATTAGATACATGACAAGCGGCAGCACTGGGAAGAAATTCGATTCGAAGAAATATATCGAGTGGACGAAAGATCTTTGATCGATTTTTAACGCAAAGTCGCAAGAACGCGAAGACGTAAAGTCAACAGTATTTCTAGCGAATCCCTTTGCGTCTTTGCGACTTCGCGTTAAAAGTTCCGGTCAATTGAAATCCAAGAACTTTTCCAATCAAAATCCTCGGTGCCAATAAAGCGCTTTTTGTAATCGTAGAATGAAGAGCGATCGTAGCAGTAGCCGTGATAGAGAAATTCTTTGCGGCTTTCGATCGCGTAATTGATGCCGTTCAGAAGCAGAAAGATGCCGAGGCTGCGGTTTTGGTGACGCGGGTCGAAGATCGAATAAATAGCGGAAATTGAATTTTTGCCGATATCGTAGTAGGTGGAGGCGATGAGTTTCTCGTCGAGGTAAACGGCGAGCTCGCGGGCCTCGCACGGAACGGTTGCGGGTTGATGTGATAGGAAATTGTAGATCGAATCGGGTACGGCGTGATCGAAACGCTGTTTGTGCCGGTGAAACAGATTTTCGGATTCTTCTGTTATTTTTATCGGTCGGTTTTCTACGCGCAGATCTTTGTTTTTTTTCAGCACTCGGCGTTGGCTTTTTGATACTGCAAAATCTGAAAGCTG
>JBOGOW010000576.1:0-2439 GCA_050748285.1 Pyrinomonadaceae bacterium | reverse complement strand
GGCCGGCGAATATCAAGGCGTCCGTGTGATGGCGAGTGGCCTGCTTGGAAAGATAAGACTCCATCTTCAGATCGACGTAGGGTTCGGAGATGCCGTAGTGCCCGGACCGATAGAGATCAAATTTCCACAGCTGCTTGATCTCGGACAACCTGTCCTTCTCGGATATACACCGGAAAGTTCTATCGCGGAAAAATTCCATGCGATGGTTGTCCTGGATATGGTCAATACCAGAATGAAGGACTTTTATGACATCTGGATGCTTCTGACCACCCTCGATCTTGATACGGCAGTTCTCGGAGAAGCAATAAGGCGAACATTCGCTCAGCGAAAAACTCAATTGCCCGATGAGATCCCCGGGGCACTGACGGATACATTCACCGATGATCCGACAAAAAAACTTCAGTGGCAGGCGTTTTTGCGAAAGAACAGGCTGGATACGAGTCTCGAATTGGGAGCAGTCACAAAAATAATACGCGCGAATCTTATGCCTCTTCTTGGAGAGAGAATCGATGAGAAAGACGAGGTATGACAGTACTCACTTTATAGAACTATGGAATTTCCCCTGGATATACGACATTGTATAAGAGACTGCGTTCTCAGCATTTTCTGGGCAAAGAAGGATATTGAAGGATTCTTCGTTAACCACGAATGTTCGAGAGAAGATCTTGACTGTATAGAAGGTTATGATGCCCCTGAAAAGGGGTTGAATCGGGCGAAAATGGTTGATGCTGTCATCAGCAGTCTTAACAGCCGCGCAGACCACGGAATCCGGCAGTTTCGCTCGATACTCCACTCACTCGTCAATTGGAGCGAATTCAACCCCTATTATTTCGAGAAGATAAAGAAATTGGATAGGGCGACTGCCGATAGAACGATCGCCCATTTAAAACAATTAGTCGAAATCAGAGACGCAAAGATCCGGGAAGATCGAGAGGCTAGAATACGAGCCGAGCAGGAAAAGCAGAAACCGAAGAATACCCTCGAAGAGTTGCGAACCAGATTCCTGCAATTGACCACCGAGAATGCATCGGCGGCTCAAAAACAGAAACGTGGTTATGAGTTGGAATCTATCCTGATCGAATTGGCCAGGCTTTCAAACCTCACCGTCATAGAACCGTTCCGTAACAGTGGCGAACAAATTGATGGAGCCTTTAAGTTCGAAGGGGAGAATTATCTTCTTGAAGCGAAATGGCAGAACAGGGAGATGAATAACGAATCCCTTTATCAATTTGCAGGAAAAACCGAAGGAAAAATGTACGGGAGGGGTGTGTTTGTCTCGGTAAACGGTTTCAGTGAAGGAGCAGTCGATATGCTGGTTCGCGGCAAAGCCCTTAAAACGGTTCTCGTCGATGGTGAGGATCTTATTCACGTTCTCGAAAACAGCCTTACGTTTGCGGAGATGGTAGATAAGAAAGTGGCGGCTGCCCAGAGTTCGGGCAATATTTATGTTCATTCCATCACAGGAAGGTCAAAGATTTGAGCGGAGATTGATGTGCTCGTTCGAACGCCGTAGAGACTTACTTGGGCCGATCCCGACCGACAAAATAAAGGCATCTCGCCTTCGGGCCGCAACGCCATTCAGCCTTTAACAGCGTGGAATGTGACATTCCTTCTAGACAAATGTCACGATTCACCACGCCAATGGCGACCATCCGTAATATTGCATCGCTTTCAAACCCATCATCTGTTGCTCATTCGCGTAAGAGCCGGTTTCTCAATCGTTTAAGATTCTTTCGAGAATGCGATCCTGTAGGAAAAATACTCACTCTTTCCTACAGGACTAGCTTAGCTCCCAAATCTTTGTGGATCATCAGACGATCTAGTATTTCGGCTTCATCTCTTCCAGACGCCGATCCATGTCCCTGAAGAATCCGGTCACGACCGTCGAGACCATCCTGAGCCGCGCCGCCTCCGTTGCCGCGGTCTGGTTTATCGAAGCTGCTTCCGTGCGTCCTTCGAAGTTCCACTGATTAGCAACTTTCTCCATATCCGCGGATCGTCGAATCCCCGAAAGCTGAATACCTGCGCCTTGACGGCTGCTTTGAGCCGCGATACCGCTTCCACTATTTATCGCACGGATATTCTGGGACGCCTGTGTTTCATAGGCGCTGTTTATGTCGCTTTGATAGGCAGTCGAAGCATCGACCTTCTTATCGGTGACGATATCGGTATTGTTGTTCTGAAGCGACATGTTCGCTCGCGTGGTCGAATCCATCCGTTTGTTAACATCCTGGATCGGGTGTTTGTCTCTCGCCCAGTCAAAAAGTTCCTGTCCAGTACGGATTGGAACGGAAGTCCCCGCAATCGATGAGTCGCCGGGCGTGAATTCATAAGTCTTCATTCCAAAGCGTTCGAGGTTGGCTTGGCCTCTGAGATCGATCTCTTTCTTGCCGTCAAAGGTGCGTGCCTCGCGAGTCCCTTCCGCCTCGGCCCGCATTC
>JBOGOW010000575.1:0-2441 GCA_050748285.1 Pyrinomonadaceae bacterium | reverse complement strand
GTCGTCACCTGAGGAACATCCGGCAGGTCGTTTTTCGAAGGTGTTCCGGCGATAAAGCCGCCTGCAAACTTTAATCGAAACTGCGCCGGATCGTCGTTAGGAGAGCGGCCCTGTACGCGGAGCAAAAGCCTTTCAGGCTTTCGAAGATAAATTACCCGCCCGGTCTCAACCTCGCCAAAATCGGGATAAACCACTATCTTTGTGAGCTGTCGCAACCCCGATTGGACAAAAATATCAATATCGCCGGCAAAATTCTTCGAGACAAGATTTATGAAAACATCGCCGGTGGATCCATCGAACCAGAAATAATATGTCGTAAGGCGAGCATCGCCGATATTGCGCGCGTTGATCGTTCCGATAAGTTCGTTGGATGTGATCGGCGTAGGAAGTTCAATAGAAGAAGACTGGGCGAGGATGTCGAGCGCCACAAAAAATAACACCACGCACGTTAATATTACTTTGTGATATTTACGAAAAACTTGCATCGTAGAAAAGCTTAAAGTTCCTTGCGAAGGTGAACAAGTCTTGATGTTTCAACGTAGCCGAGATTTTGATGAGCCGAAAGGCTGATATCGTTTCCCAACTCGGCGTCGGAAGCCATTTCTTCGCACCCTTTTTCGCGCGCCCAGTTCTCGGCGATCCGTACCAATTCCCTGCCGATCCCGTGACCGCGAAACTGCGGTTCAACGTACCATCCTTCGAGATAGCCGACATGATCGCTGACGCAATCTTCAACGAATGGACGAATGCTTACCTCGAGGAAACCGATCAGATTACCTGCCTCGTGTTCGGCAACCAGGACGAATTGCGAATCCGGGTGATCGATAATATCGACCATCTCCGATCTGTGGTCGGCGTCGTTCGTAGCATCCCAAAGCTGTTTTCGAAGCCGCAGCCATTCCTGCAGATCCTTTTCAGATAACGGTCGCACGCTGTAACGGAATTCACTCATTCAATCGAAATTCTAACAGCGTTTGGGTTTCTTGCCAAAATAAAAGCCGCGAACATTGCCGCGGCTTTCAATGTCGAATGATAAACGAACTATCCGACTTTCGCCGCTTGTGCCTTCTCTTGAAGAATCTCCAACGCTTTTTTTAGCTGAAGATCTTCCAGCACCGAAGGTTTGCTGACTGGTTTCACAGGCAGCGGCGTCGGCGTTACATCTGGATTTTGCTTCTGCTCCTCCTGCTGATCTATCAGTTCGTTTAATTCAAGCGGCGCCGGCGTGTCCGGCCGTTTTACTTCGACGGACGGTTTGATTCCGGTCGTCGCGCGATCATCGCCGAGAAACGGCTTGCCCGATGGCGACGCCCATTTTGCGGTTGTCAGCAGCAAACCATCGCCGCCGCGAAGCGTAAACAGCTGCTGCTCGGTTCCGGCGCCGAAGGTACGTTCGCCAACGACCTCGCCGCGTTTCGCGTCGAGCACAGCGGCCGCTATCGCTTCCGCAGCACCGGCCGTCCCCAGATCGATCAGGACAGCAAGCTTGCCGTCAAATACGGCCTTGGTCGGATCGGCAGAAAATGTTCGCTTTACAACGCCGTCCTTACCGATCACTTTTGCGAGATCGCCGTTCTTGATAAACAGATTTGCGGCAGCGACACCTTCTTCGAGTGTGCCGGTCGCAACGCTTCGAAGATCGAGCACGATCTTTTCCGCGCCCTGTTTAGTAAGATTTTGAATATGTGTTTTGATGTCGTTTGCTTCGCCTGATTCAAGACTGAAAACCTTGATCAAACCGATCTTTCCGGCTTCCATTTTTGATTCGACAGCGGGCACTTTTGGCTCGCCGCGAACTACTTTAATTGTCTGCGGTTTCTCGGACGCTCTCAAAATACGAAGGCTGACGCTTGTTCCGGGATCGCCGAGCACTAATTGCTTGGCGTCGTACAGAGATATATCACGGGTCGCTTTGTTCTCGACATACTCGACAACATCGCCGGCTTTTAGCCCTGCTTTCTCGGCGTTCGATCCTTTGCTCACCGAAACAACATACAGATAAAGCGCAACTTGCGATAATTGAGCTCCGATGCCGACTTTGTTTGAAGGCTGCTTGGAGCCGAATTCCTTGACCTGTTCCGGCGTAAGATATGAAGAATATGGATCGAGACCGCCGACCAGACCACGCAATGCTCCGTACCGAACCTTTTCAAGATTCGGCTCATCGACATAATCATTCTGAATATGCTGCAATACGGATTCGAATATCCGCATTTGAGCGGTCGAATCGTTTATAGGCTGCTGCGCCTGCGTCCACGGGCTGAGCATGCCGCCGACGACGGCGTAAATGGCGAGAACGCCGGAAAGGACAAGAACCGATATCTTACCGCGAAATGTCATAGAAAACCTCTTATAATTAAATACGAAAGAAAGCCGAAATAAGTTATAACAACCTATCTACATTATCCGTTATCAAAGCCAAAACGTGCAAGAAACAGAAA
>JBOGOW010000574.1:0-2443 GCA_050748285.1 Pyrinomonadaceae bacterium | reverse complement strand
CGCTTGGGGTGAGACTTCCCGAAGATGCTGCGGTTCGCGTCAGTCCGCCGAGGGCAGGGCTTCTGCCTGACGTATACCGAAACAAGCTGATGCGTGGAGCATCGCAGGCTCACAACGCGTTGTCCAGATACAGTTTCCGTTTCACTTTATGCGAGACAGTCTGGGGGACCAGCGAATACAAATGGATTCCGTGGACGGCGTTCGAGCAGTTCGAACAAGCGTACTTTAGGGCGTGCGAGACGCTTTCGCGTGCAAAGGCCGAAGTTTTGGAGAAATACGACGACATCGTTGCGATTTTGACCGACAGTTTTCGTGAACTTGCCGAAGACTCTGCAAACAGGTTGCTGGCAACGATCGGCGAGCCTTTCGATCGAAATGAGTTCGTCGAGGCGGTAACGGTACAAGCCCTCGGCATGGTTCCAACGCGGGAGATGATCCGCGATGGGCTTGTGATTACGATGAGGCCGAAGGTAATCGTCCTCGGCTCCGAGATGATCGCCGAAAGAAATCTTGCCCGATCCCTTTCGCTCGAAACAGCAAAGGTGGACGCCGAAAGAACCACTCTGGAACTTGAGGTTGACGCGAAACGTCGTATCGAGCAAGGCAAGGTCGATGAGGCTGCCGACGAAACTCGCCGGGAGCGCGAGGTCAAGGAACGGATCCGCAACATGAAGATCGAGGCCGCAAGACGTGAGGCGGAAGACGCCATATCTCCGGTCAAGGAAGGTTTTGCCCAGATCGCTGCGAAGATCTGCGATGCGGCGACCGAGATGGCCGAACGGCTTCGCGACGCGGACTTTGTTTCCGGCTCTCTCGCGAAACGGGCACGCCAGATGTGTGAGTGGTATTCGCTAATGAATTTTACGGGCGACGCTTCGCTGGACAACGTTTTATCCAGATTGAAAGACGCGGCCGACCGGGATGTGAAGACACGTTCGCCAGAAGAGATGAGGACGGTTATCACCGATGTTTTGCGAGCAACGACCGTTCAATCCAAACGACTCCTCGACGAAGACCGACTGTCGGCTCTAGAGTTGTGACAACGAGGTCGAGAAACGATTTCGCGACGTATTAAAACGGTTTCGCGGGGCGTTGAAACCTTTTCGCGACGTTCCGAACTCCTTTCTCGACGCCGAAATCGAGCTTTTTGACGCTAAATAGGCCTATTACGACGATGGCACAATTCGATCTAACCAAATACATCCCCGTCCACGCTCGCATTGCCGAGTTTTATGAGAAGTATCCGCAAGGGCGAATCGTGACGGAAATTATACGGCTTGACGAAGAAACCGGCTTTGTTTGCATTAAGGCAAGCGTCTATCGCAATCCCGACGACGCCGAGCCAAGCGCGACAGGACACGCCTTCGAGGTTCGCGGGCAAGGTTACGTCAATACAACTTCATTCATCGAGAACGGCGAAACGAGTGCGGTCGGACGGGCGCTCGCGAATCTCGGATTCAAGATCGAGAACGGGCTCGCTTCCCGAGAGGAAATGCAGAAGGTCGAACGAATGACCAATCCCGCGCTACCACACAACGGCAATGACGGAAGGCTTGTTAGCCGATCCGTATCGTGATCTTTGAGAATGAATATGTCTGAAAAAGAAACGGAGGCCCAAAGTATCCGTGAATTCCTGCATGAGCTGGATGTCAGGATCAGGGCTCGTTATCCGCTGATTGCGATCAATACCTACGAGGAGGATCGGGTCCGCGAGGCCCTTATCGACCTTGTGTTTCAGGAGCGGCATAAGGAGAAGCCCCTATATTTTTGGAGCCGGCCGACCGGGCTTCAAAAGATAGTCGATCCTAAAGACGGATTGCAGCAAAATCCCGTCGCGATCGGAGATACCGACGATCCCGAAAGTGTGCTTGGATTCATCGGTGAGCAGAAGAGCGGGATCTTTCTCCTTTGCGACTACGCGCCGTATATCTCGCCGTATGGCCAGGAAGATCCGCTGTTGGTTCGACGACTGAGAGAAATAGCCTGGAAACTCAAATCGACGAAAGCGACCGTGCTGTTCGTGGGCCCGAACTTTCCCGATCTCAAAACTCTTGAGAAAGAGGTCACTCAAATAGAACTCGATCTTCCGAAAGAGAGCGAGATCGAAGAGTCGATTGAACTTCAGCTTGAGAATCTACGATCCAACGGCCTTGAGATCGATCTTTCCAAAGAGACGCAGGATGCGTTGCTGCAATCATTACTTGGTTTGTCCGCTGGCGAGATCAGCAACGTGATCGCAAAAGCTGTCATAAGCTGCAACGGACTCAATCAGGATTCGATCAGCGTTATTCTCGAAGAGAAGAAAAATGTCATCCGCGGAAGCGGTTCACTCACTTACGTTCATCCGGAGCCGGCAAGCAATCTCGGCGGCTACAAGTCACTTCGGGCCATCCTTGAACGAGCCGCCTACACCTTCAGCCCACGAGCGAAAGCACGTCACGTC
>JBOGOW010000573.1:0-2448 GCA_050748285.1 Pyrinomonadaceae bacterium | reverse complement strand
AAACGGAACTTTGTTTACGAAATCGGTAAAGCATTGAACGACGTCTTCCATGCCCTTATACGATTCCATATGCTCCTTGTCGATATTCGTAACGACCGCGATGGTCGGATAAAGCATCAGGAAAGAGCGGTCGCTTTCGTCCGCCTCTGTAACGAACCATTCGCTGTGGCCTAGCTTTGCATTCGAACCCAACGACTCAACAACGCCGCCGACAACCGTGGTCGGATCCATTCCCGCGTGGCTTAGTAAAGTTGCGACCATCGAGGTCGTCGATGTTTTGCCATGCGTGCCGGAAACGGCGACGGCATACGGTTTAAGAACCATCAACTCCGCAAGCATCTCGGCACGCGGAATAACCGGAATGCCTTTTTCTTTTGCGATCATGACCTCAGGATTATCATCCTTGACCGCCGACGAAAAAACGACGACCTGCGCGTCGCCGACATTTTCCGCTGCGTGGCCTTCGTATATCTTTACGCCGCACAGCGTCTCAAGCCGATCAGTATTTTTCGAGCGCTTAATGTCCGAACCCGAAACCTCGAACCCGAGACCACACAACACCTCTGCGATACCGCTCATCCCGATACCGCCAACACCGATAAAATGAATTCTCTTTACATGCCTAAACATTTCGTTTTAGTTCTTCGATCAGATCGGCCGTCTTTTCGGCTGCGTCTTCGCGTCCCATCGCTTTTGCAGCGACTTGCATCTCGTCGATATTCGCCGGCAACTCGATCAAATTCGCGATAGTCGCCGCAAGCGATTCACCTGTCAAATCCCGCTGCAAGATCATTTTCGCCGCACCGCCGCTTTCCAACGCCTCTGCGTTTTTTCGCTGATGATCGTCGGCGGCTGTCGGCAGCGGGATCATGATCGAGGCTTTTCCGGCGGCTGCGAGTTCGGCACAAGTTGTCGCCCCTGCACGCGAGATTATCAGATCGGCCTTTCCGAATTCATTCGACATATCCGAAATAAACGGACGAACATCAGCATTTGAAAAATTAGACGCCGCATATGCGTCACGAATGCGTTCGAAATCCGCCTCGCCCGTTTGATGCGTGATCGTCAAACTCGCCGAATGTTCTGAAAGATGTGAGAGAGATTCGGACATCGCATTATTGATCGCGCGGGCGCCCTGCGAACCGCCGAATAACAACAGATGAAATTTTTCGCTTCTCTGTTTTTCGGGAATCTCAAAGAACTCATGCCGAACCGGATTTCCGGTAACGACACCCTTTTTTCCAAAAAAAGGAAGCGACACTTCAAACGCAAGAGCTGCCTTGTCGACAAATCTTGCGAGCTGTCGATTCGTAAATCCCGGCAGCGCATTCGAATCCATAACCAACGTCGGCACTCCCATAATCGCCGCCATCAGCAATACCGGCCCGGAAACATACCCGCCTGCGCCGACCACAACATGCGGGCGAAACTGCCTCAATATTTGCCTCGCTTCGATAAAGCTTTTCGGCAGTAAGGCCAAACCTTTGATCCTCGCCATTTTCCCAACGTTCTTCAATCCGGCGCTGTTTATCAAAGAAAGCTGAAAACCATTTTCCGGCACGATCCGCGTTTCCATGCCCTTCGCTGTGCCGACGAAAAGCACCTCGCCATCCGCATAACGCTTCATTATTTCCTTTGCGACCGCGATCGCCGGAAAAATATGTCCGCCGGTTCCGCCGGCTGCGAAAAGTACTTTCATCTTCTTTCAACTAACGTCCTGCGGCCCGCGCCTTTTTTCGTCTAACAGGCGGCTCAATGAACGGCCGCTCTTTCTCTTTTTCAGCCGTTACACCGCGTGAAATACTCAGCAAAATCCCAACCGCTGCAAGCGTTACGAGAACGGATGAACCGCCATAAGAAATAAACGGGAGCGGAATTCCCTTTGCGGGTAAAATAGAAATTACGACGCTGATGTTGAAGAGCGCCTGAACGACGATGCCGATCGTTATCCCAATTCCTAAAAGCATTCCGAACCTATCCGTCGCCGTGACCGCGGCCTGCGTGCCGCGCCACAGGAACAAGCCGAACATAACAACGACGGCGAGCGTTCCGATCAGTCCGAATTCCTCACCGACCACCGAAAAAATAAAATCCGAATAAGGATACGGGAGATAAAAAAGTTTTTGCTGGCCTTTCGCAAACCCTTCGCCGAAGATGCCGCCCGACCCAATAGCATAGAGCGATTGCACAACCTGATAACCCGCGTCGTCCGAATGTTTGAAAGGATCGACGAACGCCATTATGCGCTCCATCCGCCAAGGCGCGAACAAAACCATCGCTCCGGCAACAGCGATCATTACTGCACCAACCGCTGCGACATGGACGATCCTGGCACCGGCAGAAAAATAAACGGCGCCAAAAATAACGCAGAGCATGATGGTCGTCCCGAGATCAGGTTCGAGCACGATCAAGGCCGAAAGAAAACCGAGAACACCGAGACTTGGGAGC
>JBOGOW010000572.1:0-2455 GCA_050748285.1 Pyrinomonadaceae bacterium | reverse complement strand
GCTCAAGGATTGGTTTGATCTCTTTTATCAAGTCGCGTTTTTTTGATTCGAGTAGAATTCCAACAATTCCGATTATTCTAAGACCCATTTTATCTGCGATATCCCTACCAACAATCTCGTCGATGAGTATCCATTCAGCCCCGATTTCGAGGGCGAGCGCGATTGCCTCGGATTCACCCAAATCAAGTTCCGCAAGCAACTCATTACGTTTCGATACATTTTGGACGGACGCTGTTTCGATCCATTCGAGACGCAGCAAAACACGCTTATTTTCATCGATTCGACAAATCTCATTGAATACGGCATCAGGGATGATGACGTGTGAGAATAATTTGCGAAGCAAATCCAACTCGCCCACCCGAATCAGATTCGAGATCGGCGAGGTATCACTTACAACGATCATTTTCGCAACTCCCGAAGGTTTTCGAGGTCTTTTTCAACGTCCTCCCAAGTCAGGTGAATAAATACATTCCGTTTTTTTAACTCATGCTGAAATGCGATTTGATCAAGCCCGGCCAGCCGCTTTGCCTGGCCCATTGTCAGCCGTTTGGTTTCGTAAAGATGAGCGGCAATTTCAATCGCCAACTCCTCAGGCTCCATTTTTGCGCTTTGCAGCACTTCTTTTGGGACGACCAAGTCTGTTGTGATATTCATATTTTAATCTTAACCCAGAATTAGTATTTCTGAACCGTGCTTTCGCTGCCTTTTGATTATCTATCCGATATTAGAACGGCTGAATGACGACCAAACTTAAATCGGACATGCCTTGAAACATAAACATCCTAAACCGACTTCTATTTTTCGATAAATCTGCTGTATATTCAACTTCGAACTTTGCCAAAATTCCGTATGACGAAAAATCGAATCGCTGACTGAGCATTTCATTTATGGAGATACGACAGCTAAAGGCATTTCTGGTGATCGCCGAAACGCAGACGTTTACGGCGGGCGCGCGGCGGTTGAATATCACGCAGGCGGCGATCTCGATGCAGATACGCCAGCTTGAGGACGAGCTCGGCATACAGCTTTTTACGCGAACGCCGCGCCGCGTGATTATCACCGAAGCGGGCGAGGCGTTGCTCGAACGCGCCCGTCGGATCTTGAACGACCACGACGGCGCAGTGGCAGAGGTGGCGGAGATCGCCGGCGGCGAGTATGGCCGTTTGCGAATCGGCACCGCCTCCGGGACATTCGCGACGAATCAACTTCCGTGGATAATCCTGCAGTTAAAAAGGCAAAGGCCGCATGCGGACATCACCGTTCATTCGGGCACGAGCATCGAACTCGTCGAGAGTATTATGAACGGCGAGGTCGATATCGCGTTCGTGTCGCTACCCGTCGAAAATCTGAATATATCGACCGAAACGCTTTTTGCCGATGAGCTTGTCGCGATCGCTCATCCGAACCATTCGCTTGCAACCGAACGGCAAGTAAGCGCGTCCGTGCTTGGCGATGAAGACCTGATTCTCGGCGAACAGGGCGGCAACACGCGGCGTATGATCGACGAATTTTTTGCAAATGCGAGTGTGCGTCCGCACATCACAATGGAACTCGCCCGACAGGAAGCGATAAACGAGATGGTCGAAAACGATCTCGGCGTCGGGCTGGCCGGTGTAAAGTCGGTTGCGAAATCGGTCGCCGCCGGGAAGTTGATCACGTGGACGATAAAAGGCGCTTCGATCAAATGGGAACTCGGCCTCGCCCGGCTTCGCGGCGGGCATTTTTCGCCGATCGGACAGGAATTCGCTCGTCTTTGCAAGCAAAGTTTTGTCGAACGGGAAAAAGAACTCAAAGCGAAGAAATAATTAGCCACAGATAAACACAGATGAAAACGGATAAGAAATTTTTTGGAAGGTCTAACGCACGATGTGGAAACGCGGCGAAGATTTCTTTGCTTTTTCTTATCTGCGTTTATCTGTGTGCATTTGTGGCAAATATTTCTGCCCAAGGATTGCCGGTGGTGGCGCCGCAGTCGGTCGGGATGAATGCCGCGAAGCTGGATCAGATAGAAAAGCGGGTTCTTGCAGATATCGCAGATAAAAAACTTCCCGGGGCGGTCGTGATAGTCGGACATCGAGGGAAGATCGTTTATCGAAAAGCATTCGGCAACCGTTCGCTTGTTCCGACCGTTGAGAAGATGACGGTCGATACGATCTTTGATGTCGCGTCGTTGACAAAACCTGTTGCGACAGCGACTTCGATAATGATCCTCGTCGAGCAGGGAAAGCTGCGGCTAAATGACACTATCGGCAAATTCATTCCCGACATCGACGAACAAGCCCAACGCGTTACTATCCAGCAACTTCTCACCCACACCTCCGGCTACCGACCCGATTTCGACCTCAGCGAAAAATGGACCGGCCGCGAAGGGATGCTCGCCGCTCTAAAAAAAGAGAAATTGAGAAACCCGCCTGGGACGAAGTTTGTTTATTCGGATATTGGGTTTATTGTGCTG
>JBOGOW010000571.1:0-2461 GCA_050748285.1 Pyrinomonadaceae bacterium | reverse complement strand
ACCTCGAGGCCGGCGATCTTGCCGGCGTCGCGTGTCGCCTGCCGCTGCATATCGTCAAAATAGGCTGGCACCGTGACGATTGCTTCGGAAACGGTGTCGCCGAGAAATTCTTCGGCGGCGTGTTTCAAGCGTTGAAGCACTATTGCGGACACCTCGGGCGGGCTGTAAACACGGTCGAGCACTTGAATATGAGCGTCGCCGTTCGGGGCCTCGACGATCTCAAACGGCACGGTCGAGCGCATCTTTTCAACCTCAGGCGAGTTGAATTTACGGCCGATAAGGCGCTTTACGGCATACAACGTGTGAGCGGGATTGGTAACGGCCTGACGCTTTGCGATCTGGCCGACGAGCCTTTCGTCTTTGTCGGTAAACCCGACGACCGACGGCGTGGTTCGTCCGCCTTCCTTGTTAGAGATGATCTGCACTGTTCCGTTTTCTAAAACAGAAACACAGCAGTTTGTTGTGCCGAGGTCGATGCCAATAACTTTACTCATAGTAACGTCCTGTTTACTTGGTTTATTTTTATGGGAATTTGAAAAAAACTATTCTCCGGCGTCGTTTTCAGACGATTCTTCCTGACGTTCATCGTGATCAGGTTCATTTTCGATCTCCGCTGCCGATTCCCCCGATTCGTGATTGAACATCTTTTCCAGCACCGATGTTTCTATGGCTTTAGGAAACGGCTTTGCGACCTTAACGATCGAATGCCGAACCACGCGGTCGCCGATGCGGTAGCCCTTCAGCATCTCGCCGCAAATGGTATTTGGGGGAAATTCGACGGTTTCTTCGGTCGCTGCGGCTTCATGAAAATACGGATCGAAGTCCTCTCCGATCGTAAGGATCGGTTCGATCCCCATTTCGGCAAGAACTTCATTCAGCTGCTGATTGACGAGGAATACGCCGTCAAAAAATGGGCGGAATTCTTCGGATTTTGCACGCTCGTGCTCGATCGCAAAATCGACAGCACGGTTCAAATTATCCAAAACCGGCAGCATTTTGGTTGCGAGATTGCTGACTTGATTTTGAAATGATTCGCGCCGTTCGCGTTCGGTGCGCGTCTTGAAATTCGAGAAATCCTGTTTTCGACGCTGGGCGTCTTTCGTCGATTCCTCATGTTCTAATTCATACTTTGCGATCTTTTCTTTTAATTTCTTGTTTTCGGCTTCCAGCTTCGACTGCTCGGTCTTGGTTTTATGCGCAGGTTTCGGCTTTGCCGCTGCGGGCAATTCTTCGGGGAATTCCGACTTGATGAACTCAGGGAGCTCACCGTCGTCAAAATCGTTTTCGATCTCGATAACCGTCATTTCGGCGGTTATGTGAAGATCTTTCTCTTTAGCTTCGAGCTCGCGTATGAAGTCGTCCACCGAAATGGAGTTTTCGGTCTCGGCATCTTCAGCCGCGTTTTCTTCGGCTTCTATTTCCTGATTGGAATTCATTTATCTTGTCGTAGGCGCGCAGGCCACCGAAACAGGCTAGTTTTTCGAGGTCTCGCGTGCCATTACTTTTTCAAGCACGCGTGCAACGTAGGAAACTATCGAGATCATGCGGGCATACTCGATCCGGGTCGGTCCGAGAACACTCAGCGTTCCGACCGCCGAGCTGTCGCCGATCCTGTATGGGGCAGAGATCAACGTGCAGCTTTTTAGCGAGGGCGTCCGGTTCTCGCTGCCGATCACGATCTGAACATCGCTTTTGCCCAAAGTGTCGCGGGCGATGCATTCGTTCAGGATCTCAAGCAGTCGAGTCCGTTCGCCGATCGTGGAAAGCAGTCCCCGCAAAGTTTCAAGATCGGCGAAATCCCGTTTGGTCAGGATATTCGTCGTCCCATTTACGAAAACCTCGCCCCGCGAATCTTCTTCGTTCTCAATACTTTGAGAGCAAAGAATTACGGCCGTCTGCAGAAGGCTGTCGAACAGCGCTTTTTCCTCATGCATTCGGGTCAAAATCTCTGCCCGAATTTCTGCGAGGCTCTTGCCGACAAACTCCGCATTCAGATAGTTTGCGGTGCGTTCGAGTTCTTCTTTCGCAAAGGAAACGTTGAGCCGGATTATCCTGTTATGGACGATATTCGGTGCAGAAACCAATACGACGAGAAGCCGATTATCGGAAAGATTTACGAATTCGATATGCTGCAGGCGGTCATTCGCAATGCTGGGCGAAACCACGATGCCTACGTTATTTGAAAGAGCAGAAAGGAGTTCGGATGTACGTTCCATCAGGCGGTCGGGAGCTTCGACAAGATCGCTCGAATTCAGCCCAAATTCATCGCCTATGCGGTGAAGGTCGTCATTCGAGATGCTTAGAACGCCCAAAAGATTGTCAACGTAATACCTGTATCCCTGATCGGTCGGAATGCGGCCGGCGGACGTATGCGGCTGTTCGAGCAGCCCCATTTCCTCCAGTTCGCCCATCACGCTTCGAATCGTTGCAGAACTTAGTCCCGAAGCGTTTGCAAATCTAT
>JBOGOW010000570.1:0-2464 GCA_050748285.1 Pyrinomonadaceae bacterium | reverse complement strand
CACGTATCCTGTGCTTAACAACAACTCAAAAAAAGCATTTGCACAAAACGCCATCGAATCATATGCCGAAGATTCTTCCTGATTTACTGACGTGGATATCATCCCAGATCTTGTCTGCATCGATTCCCGAAGGCTTTCAATAACATTGTTAAGTTCCGCTATTTTTGCCTCGTGCCTTCCGATAACTACATCTTTCATTCCCACGATACGATTAGCAATAGGATCTTTAAGCAATTTGGCTACGCTACCGCCCATGCCTTGAACATCAAATAAATAATTATCAACTAAAACTCGATACGGCCCCTTTCTTCGAAGCAATGTTTCTGGCGTAAGGGGTTTTGGCTTAACAACCTCCCGCGCCCCTCGCGCCCAATCATCAAGCTCGAGAGAACTTATGCGCTGAGCAATTAAGACGCACAACTCCGTCGGCTGCACGACCTTCGACTTGTATCTTTTAATGATCCTAAGCGCCTCTTCCACGCGCTCAAATCGAAGAGACACCTTATTCACCTGCCACGGCCCACAATTACTCATCTACCACTACCAATAAAGGCTCAAAAGAATCAAAAAGCTCAGTTCTTTCTTGCTTATCCAACCGTTCGCACAATTGAGAGATTGTAATCCCACCGACCTTCATTATGGACTTTATATTATTAATCAAGCTACCTACCGGATCACCAACCCTGCTCTGGAAAAGATCAACCACACCACACCGATTCCCCATCAGTGCAATACGCAACATATTAAACTTACTTCTCAAAACATCACTTTGCAGACTTGGATAGTTACCAACCTGGTACAACCTTGAAAGCACGTACTCCATACCACCAACCGAAACCCTTTCTTCTGAGATTGACTTCATCAATACTTCTGGATGATATGATATAAATTTACCACCTCTTTCAGATAATTCTTTATGCTTGGTAATCAGGACATCTCTACTCCATGTCCAGGCCAATAGATCAGCCGTACAGATTTCTAGTCTTGCATCAATACGTTCTAGGTCGTGCTGATTTTCTGGACTTAGTGAGTCAGCTAATGAGTGAAGATCTCTAACCTCCTCGCTCAGATCAAAAATTTTTACGTCAATTGCCTCTAAATGATCTAGCCCTTTTACTGCAAATGCACACAGACCACAACGGTATTCAAGGCCTTCGAGTTTCATACTTTCCGTGCACTGATTATTTCTTGCACATATGTGGGTAGCATGGAAAGCAAGCCCCCTGTGGCGATTTTGCCTGATCATCTCGATGCCGTCCGCTGCATGATCTCGGCGCATTGAAACCGTAATGCAATTGAAATCCGCAAGCGCATCATTTGGTCGCTCATTCATCGCAATTCGAAAATTGGAGGCTGAAGAAATTGTGTCGATTGCTGTACCGTTCCAGATCGACTCTATCATTGGAGTCATTTTTGTTTTTATTTCTTGTATGCGCTCTTCGTTCATTGGTTTGTAATAGCGAACGGTCTCCTCAGTTTGCCCACTTTTGTAAAGACCGGTATCTCTATCTGACATATGGTCACACCATACGCGCACGGCACTAGACCGCGTGTGATGGGGCGTCATATCTGTAACAACTCTAACCCTACAATAAGGGGCATCGGCAAATATAACCTCCACCTTAGAAGCTATCACTTTCTCACCGTATGTGAACCCGTATGGCTTCATTTCATAAAAGCGTTTAACGAAACCATGCTGCGCAAAAAAAGATTGAAATACTACCAGAAAATTTTTATAGGTTTTTGAATAATTGGAATCGGTAAATGGCATTCCTGTATTGCAATCCCAAGAAAACAATGGCACGAGCATATCTTTCTTAGACTTCGAATTGCCATTGTAGTGCAATTCCCTATCAAAAACATCAGAACCAACATAACCTCTGATTCGCTTTTGATATTTCAGAGCCTCTAGGGTTTTAGAACTAATTACAGAATCGAAGCCATCAGCTTTTACCTTATCTGTACGGATCCAAATAATCTGAGCATCCTTCGACGGAACATCGCCCGACGCATACTTATCAAAATCGACACATAACCACTGAATACTTTGATGTCTCGCACCACTATCTAACGCAGCAAGCAGATGCACAACCATATGAGGCGCAATAATTTTTATATATTGGCCACCAGATGGAAAAACCCAAGACCTAAAAAGCATGCTTGGAAATTCGGTAATGATATATTTTCGCCCCCCAATATAAAAATCTTTTTTCCACCCCAAACTTACTGCCAACCCATATAAATAACTTATCGAAAAATCAACATCCCGCCCAATAAAAATTTCATTATTTATCAGCCTCACCGCCTCAAATAATCGATACAGATAATTTAGCGCTATCGGATACTCTGACTTTGTAAACGGTCGTTTGTCAGTCTCCTGGAGGCTATTGGAGCTGGGCCGATCCGATTTGGTGAGCAAGTTACGAAACGCCATACCATCAGCAGTTGGCGGAGTCCGCTTCTC
>JBOGOW010000569.1:0-2466 GCA_050748285.1 Pyrinomonadaceae bacterium | reverse complement strand
CGGCATTCCAGATCCTCGGTCGCGCATATCTATTGGCAAAGAAAGGCTCGCTCGGCGTCGAGGCATTGAACAAATCCATCGAACTCGACCCTCTCGGAATGGCCGATTCTCATCTGCTAATGGCCGTCCTCTACGACCGCGCCGGCCTAAAAGACCTTGCGTCGCATGAATACAAGCTATTTCTCTCAAAAGTCTCAAATCACCCAGACAAAGCGAAATTCGAAAAATATATAAAAGAAAATCCGGAATAACATCACGTTCTATCCGGTTCCATCTCAGCTATTTCAATCGATCTGTCATAATTTTGGAGAAGACGGTGTTTTCCGTTTTGCAGGAAAAATATTAATTAGAATCGCGGCATGATCGCTCACCAGCGCCCCGGCGAGGAGGAAGCAATATCGACATGAAAAACAAAACATTTGTATTTATAGCCCTGACCCTGATAGTTTCGATCACCGCCTTTTCGCAATCGGCGGGTGCGAGCGGACAATATTTCGACGAGGACCACTTAGAAGACATCAACGGTACGCGGCTTCATTTTCGCGTGCGCGGCTATGATAAAGCCAATCCCTATCTTCTGATACTGCACGGTGGGCCGGGTGCTTCATCACTCGAGTATTACCCTTGGGGTGAACGGCTCGAAAGGCAGTTAAACGTCGTATATTTCGATCAACGCGGGACAGGATTGTCTGAACGAGTAAAATTCGCAGATCCCGAAAGCCCGACTATCGCCGAGGCAAAAGGATTTACTCTTGCGGACGCAGTTCGCGATATCGAGGGCGTCAGAAAGATTCTCGGCATTAAGAAGTGGTTTGTTCTTGGGCACTCTTTCGGCGGCATGGTTGGGGTCGAATATGTTACCGCGATGTCCGAACATGTTTTCGGCTACATTCACATGGACGGGCTAACTTCAATGCGCGCGATCAACCTCGACTGGCTCGATTATGCCGAACGCTCCGTCAGAAAAACGGCCCTGACTGCCGCTCGTGAGGACCAGACCCGCATTGATGAAGTGCTTGCGAACGTTGCAAAGCTTAGGGCATCATCCGCCGAGGAACGCAACCGGCAGGTCGGCCCGATGATTATCAGCAAGATCACTCCCGAAAGGATACGCGATAGATTCCCCGCAGCCAACGACTATGACGCCCGCATAGATGCCGAGGTCTTGACCAAGTATAAGATCACGCCGGACAAACTCGGCGCTCCTGAGCCGTGGTTTGCGTTTAACCTAAACGAAAACATGGCGAGCCGCGAAATCTCACCAATGCTAGGCGATATTCAGTTGCCCGTACTGATCATTAGTGCAGCGGGAGATCCGATAATACCCGCGAAACGTCTGGTCGAAATGCACAAAGCACTTCCGATTTCCCGAATGGTGGTGATACAAGACGCTTCGCACGAGGAGTACAAGGACCAGCCCGTTAAAACCGCGGATGCTGTTATGCAGTTTGCGGCTGGGATTAAATTACACCATGACTAAAGACCCATGGAGATGCGAATTTCATTATTCTTCGCAAACTCGGAAAAGCCGAGCTTTTCGCTCGGCAAAACACATGTCGGGTAATGAACGGCTTAAGAATCGATATATCCGTCTTTTTCATTTCGTTCATCTTCGCGGGCTCGTCCGTCGGCCATGTCGAACCAGCGTTTATAGCGGTGACGAGCAAGTCCCCAAGCTTCGCGGCTGATGTGTTTGACGATCTTATCTTGAATCGCTTTTCGATCAACCAGTCCTTTTTGGCTGAGCAGAAAAACGGCGTCTTCCTGATCTTTGAAGCGACCCGCGATAAATTTAAGAATCACAAGCCATTCCGGCGTGAGGATCGGAACGTCATTGATCGTGACAGATTCGCTAAGGGCGACGGCAAATAATTTCTCGAACTCGTCACGTCTGATGATCCAATCGACAGGAACCTCCCGTTTAGAGGTCATTATGCTGTAACGTTCGCCTCCTTGTCTCAGCGAGCCTAGACTCTCAAGCGGAAGGTGTTTGTTTGCAATTATGTCAACATCCTTAGTGTTACGGTCGCTGCCATACACAGCCATCGCAATCCCGCCGACTAATGCCCAATCGACTTCACTTTCACCCGCAACATTGGCGACTATCTTTATAGCTTCTATCGCTGATTCGGTATCAAGTAAATCTATATCGAGCGTCATAGTCTATTTCCTCATCGGAATTTTAACATCATTCTTCTCGGCAAAATCTTTGGCAGTATCATAACCCGCGTCGGCGTGGCGGATGATGCCCATGCCGGGGTCGCTGGTTAGGACGCGTTCGATGCGGCCGGCGGCTTCGGGGGTGGCGTCGGCGATAGTTATTTATTGTGTTTCAAAATTATTTTGTAACAAGTCTTTCACTTGTCCTTCTATGAAGCGAATAAACTCCAAAGCGTCAATCTCCATTTTTTCAGTTTTACTTCCTTTAACCTTGAGACGATTTTCTTTGGCTTCCTGGATTAGCAG
>JBOGOW010000568.1:0-2466 GCA_050748285.1 Pyrinomonadaceae bacterium | reverse complement strand
CTCTTGAACAATGCGAAAATTAAACTTTTTAACAACATCTATGAACACAAATTCAACCTGCCCAGCAACTCCATCCCCTGATCCTCCTTTCAGTATCATTTCTGGATTGGAATATACTCATAGGACGGAATTTTTCGTAAACTTCGGCTTATGGCATTTTGCAGACATTTACTCGCCCTTATCTAGCCACCCGTTGATGCTTCCGGCATCGGCGTGCGTGGCACAATTTCACCCAATAAAATAAATAATAGTTAGCGGTTCCGGCGTGGATACTTTTTAAGTGAAACGCTAGACTTAGGGTTTTACGCGATTATCATTTCGATATGGACGAGAAATATTTTCCAAAAAAAGTAGAGGCAAAGTGGCAGAAAATTTGGGCCGAAACGGGTACGTTCGAGGTTACGGCGGACGCCGAAAAGCCGAAGTTTTATCAGCTTGAAATGCTGCCTTATCCATCGGGCAATTTGCATATGGGCCACGTGCGGAATTATTCGGTCGGCGATGCGGTCGCGTGGTTTAAGCGGCTGCAGGGTTTTAACGTGCTGCATCCGTTCGGATGGGATTCGTTCGGCCAGCCCGCCGAAGATGCGGCCGTGAAACGGGGAGTTAACCCGCGGAAATGGACGGAACAGAATATCGAGGCGATGCGCGGGCAGCTCGAACGCATGGGATTTGGGTACGATTGGTCGCGGCAAATGGCAGCCCACCGACCCGAATATTACAAATTCGATCAATGGTTTTTTCTGAAAATGTTTGAGATGGGCTTAGCATACAAGCGGATGACGCAGGTCAATTGGTGCGAGCACGATCAGGCGACGCTGTCGAACGAACAGGCGAGCGGCGGGCTTTGCTGGCGGTGCGGCAATCCGGTTACAAAACGCGATCTTGAACAATGGTTTCTGAAAACCACCGCGTATGCCGATGAATTGCTCGACGGTTTGAACGAGATAGAATCCGGCTGGGCGGCGAATGTAATAAAACGACAGCGGGATTGGATCGGGCGCAGCGAAGGAGCGTTTATAGAATTCGGATTGCGGATCGCGGATTGCAGATTTGAAGAAGGTCCGAAATCCGTAAAGGTTTTTACTACTCGGATCGACACGATCTATGGTGCGAATGCGATCGTTGTTGCGGCGGAACATCCGATAATTGCGGCGAATAGAAATGGTTTTTCCGCTCACGTTACTAAAAAGATCGACGCGATCATCGCGAATAATCTGAAGCCGAAAGACCGCGAAGTCGAGATCGAAAAAGACGGAATCGACGCCGGGTTGAAAGCCGTGAATCCTTTTAGCGGTGAGGAGTTGCCGGTATGGGTCGGGAATTACGTGATGATGGAATACGGTACCGGCGCGGTGATGAGCGTTCCGGCGCACGACGAGCGTGATTTCGAATTCGCGACGAAATTCGGCTTGCCGATTCGGCGGGTGATCGCGACTGGAGCGGCCAGCATCCCTGCTGGCCAGAGGGGCGAACCTGGTGTTCACGACACCGAAACGTCGTCGTCGCAAGCAGGGATGCTTGCGGCGGTCCGTCTTCCCGATACATCTTACGGTGTCATGATCAACTCCGCCGAGTGGGACGGCAAAACGACTGAGGCCGCCAAAGTCGAAATGGGGGCGTACGCAAAAGAACATGGATTTGGCGAAGCCGCGACGACGTTCAAAATACGCGATTGGGGAATTTCGCGGCAGCGATTTTGGGGTTCGCCGATACCGATAGTTTATTGCGATGCGTGCGGCATCGTGCCCGAAAAATATGAAAATTTGCCGGTTCGATTGCCCGAGAATGCGCCGATAACCGGAACCGGCGAATCGCCGCTATCGAAAGTTCCCGAATTTTTCGAAACGTCTTGTCCCAAATGCGGCGGCGCGGCGCGGCGCGAAACCGACACGATGGATACCTTTGTCGATTCGTCCTGGTATTACTATCGCTACACCGATCCGAAAAACGAAGCGTTGCCGGTCGAGCCTGAGATCGCCGCGTATTGGACGCCGGTCGATCAATACATCGGCGGCGACGACCACGCGGTTATGCACCTCATTTACGCGCGCTTTTGGACAAAGGTGATGCGCGACCTCGGGATCGTGAAATTCGACGAGCCGTTCAAGCGTTTGTTGACGCAGGGAATGGTCGTCGGCGAGACGTTTTTTGACGATT
The DNA here is from genome assembly GCA_050748285.1 of Pyrinomonadaceae bacterium. Lineage (GTDB taxonomy): Bacteria > Acidobacteriota > Blastocatellia > Pyrinomonadales > Pyrinomonadaceae > OLB17. Next base: position 306 of record JBOGOW010000568.1, on the reverse strand, counting down.
CGAGCGGGAAGAGAAAGTATTTTCTGCCCGATCAGGTCGAGGTTGAGAGAGATTCGAAAGGCAGGATCGAAAAAGCTTTCGCCGCGGCCGGCGATGCTGACAAGAGTGTCCGCGCTCCGTTGAAACATGCGATCGAGCGGATGTCGAAATCGAAGGGCAACGGCGTCGATCCCGATGAAATGGTCGATATTTACGGCGCCGATGCAACGCGCCTTTTTGTGCTTTTTGCGGCTCCGGTCGAGAACGAACTGGTTTGGCACGAATCGGGAATTGACGGTGCGGTCAGGTTTTTGCAGCGTATTTGGC
>JBOGOW010000567.1:0-2471 GCA_050748285.1 Pyrinomonadaceae bacterium | reverse complement strand
AAGTAAGGGCGAAAAGACTGGAACGCAGGCATCCTTGCCTGCTTCGAGTGCGGAGTGCGGACAGGAATGTCCGCGTTCCATTGCAAAAGCCCGCACGTAAGTAATGGCGATACGCGCATCTCCGGGTGAATGCGGAATGCGGAGATGCTCAGCGTTGCGTGAATAAAACACTTGACAATGCCTGCAACATTGTGGTATGGTAACATTCTGCCGGCGCGACCGAAACCTCGATGGCTGATTATTCGGAACACACAGAAAGCAATTCTCGTAATGACTTCGACCTTCATGATCGGATCGGCCCGGCATTCCCGCAGTTACGCGTTTCAGATGTTTCATCTGTTTCATCCGTTTCAGGCGTTTCATTTGTTTCAAACGTTTCACAGAAACACAGATACTCCGCGCAGAAACGAAACACCCGAGCGGCCGGCAGATTACTTTATAAACCCGGATTACGCATTGGAACATGCTGCTATCGGGTAAACCTTGGAACCGCGGCTTTTCGGCGGAAAAACGGCTGAAAGCTCTAAGCTGGCAGCTCTTAGCTCTTTTCTAACTAAAGATTTGATAGGCGGACGTCAAAATATTTTCTACCCGCGTAATCCGGGATAAATGCGCACTGGCTTAATAAAAATTTCGCCCGTCTCGGCGAAGGCGTGTTTTGATAAATTGACACTGAGACCAGGGCTTTGTAACTTGAGTTAGTGAATTTTTTTTATTTCGTGTGAATTCGCGGTTCAAGGATTTTTACAGCGGACTGAACCCCGCGCGCACGACACGAAACAACACGAATGGAACAAAAAAGCGTTCGAATAATTTAGGCTGCAATGCACCAGGGAGGTTTGAAAAACTCTCTCCAAAAATTGTTTTGATGCTTTTTTTAGAATAATCCGTGCAAATCCGTTGTTTAAATCTCTTTCAACAACTGATTTACACAGATTTTCGCGGATTGGAGTCATCACAGGCATCAAGTCGCGTGGTTTTTTAAAGAACCCTTTTACTTTTCTTGATAGTCTTGCGGCGTTAGCATTAAATTTTAAGAAATTAAGAAATATGAAAAAGCGAAATCTTGCATTGGCGATTGGCGGCGGCATCGGGGCGGCGGTGGCGGTGAAGATGTTGACGCGGCCTTCGACGGTGCATTGGGATGATGTAGCCGAAGCCGTGCCGAATTCCGCGCATTCGCATTTTGTAAACGTCGATGGAATTCGCCTGCATTATCAGGAATTCGGCGATGCATCGAAACCGCCTATTTTGCTGATACACGGCTACACAGCGTCACTTTATGTCTGGCACAGGGTCGCGCCGATGCTTGCCGACGCAGGTTTTCACGTGATCGCAACGGACCTTGTCGGGTTTGGTTATTCAGAAAAACCGAGGTGGTTTGAATATACGATCGACGCGCAGGCGCGCATTATCTCGCGTTTTATGAACACGCTCGGCATCGGGCGTGCGACCATAGTTGGCAGCTCGTATGGCGGAGCTGTTGCGATGACGTTGGCACTCGATTACGCGGGCAGCGTCGAGAAACTTGTTCTTCTAAATGCCGTCTGCAACGATGAAGTTTTGGACCACCCTATTCTAAAACTTGCCTCGATTCGCGGCATCGGCGAAGTCATTACGCCATTCCTTGTCGATTCGCGTATCATGCTTAGACACCGAATGCAAAACACTTTGTCTCGTGCAAATCACGCAATGATCGACGATGAGCGCATCACAAATGTTCTTCGACCGCTCTTGGCGGCCGACGCGCATCATTCGGTACTTGCCACTTCCCGTAATTGGCGTGCCCGCCGACTCGAAATTGACGCACATCTCATCGATCAGCCGACACTGATTATCTGGGGCGAGCATGACCACATAGTAAAAATCCATAACGCCCACAAACTTCACGATGCTATACTGCGTTCGCGTCTGGTAATTCTCAAAAACTGCGGCCACGTCCCCGCCGAAGAAAAAAGCGAGATCGTTTCGCAACTCGTTTCACAATTCTGCCGTGATAATAAGGGTCGAATTAAGCCGAAAGATCATGATTCGGTCAGGCTAAAAATCTAACTATGAAAATTAGGTTGATCGGGCTAGTGATCGGATTAGCTTTTGCTCTTTGTTTGGGATTCTTTTTGGCCATGCTTACGGGCGGCGGACATGCGAATTTCACTTGGTTCGTTTTTTTTCTGTTGACTTCAATGTTTGGATTATTTTATCCGGCGATAGGCTTTCTCGTTGCAGACCTGCGACCGATAATCGCAAAATCAGCCTTTATTGCAATCTTTTTCGTACACATTTATCTCGTAAGTATCTTTTTCTCTGAAGGCTTTATTGCTGCGAACTCCTCACCAAGAGATTTCTCTTTTGCCGATCAGCCTGTTCTTTTTGTCATTTCTTGTTTACTCTTTTCCGCACCGCAGGCGGCGTGTCTTGCTTACTTTCTTTTTCACTTAATCAAGAGCAGGAGTATTCACAGTGATTGAAAC
>JBOGOW010000566.1:0-2476 GCA_050748285.1 Pyrinomonadaceae bacterium | reverse complement strand
AGTTAATCTCCTTTACGTGGTCAAAAGCCACATGAAAATATTCAGCTTCAAGCCTCTCTACTCCGACGTACTTTCAACATCAGAGTATAATCCGCCACCGTCTCAATTCATCATGCCATCTCCTTTTCAATTGTTAAAGATTAATTTGGTTTGTAGCAAAGCAATACAGTTCCGCATTTAAATGGTTTACATTTAACCAGTGTTAACCGTAAATCATTTTGTAATTTTTTTAAGATGGCTTTTCCGCCGCCGGATGCGCCTGGATTTAGGAGTAAATAATATTCATCTATCAGTCCGTGTTGAACTAACGAAGATACAAACGAGTTGCCTCCATATACCATAATGTCTTTGCCTTTCTTCCTTTTCAGTTTTTTTATTTCTTCTACAATGTCGCCTTTTACAACTGTTACATTGTCCCACTTGCTGGTTTTCAACTTGTTTGAGAAAACAAAATTTGGAATTTCTGTCAGCGGTTTTCCCAATATATAATTTTCATCCGCCGGATTATTTGCAACATCAGCCCAGTAAGGGATGAAGCCTTCTGCCGTTTTTCGCCCATGTAAAATGCAGTCAACATTTTTAAGATTGTTCAGGCAAAAGTTAAACACTTCTTTATCCCATTCAAAATTCCCCTCACCGTGGACGGCCGTTAAAAAGCCGTCAAGAGATATCACCATTTGTAGTTTTAATTTTCTCACCTTGATTCTCTCCTTGACTTGTTTTCCTTACACATAAAAGAATATACGTTTCACTTGTTAAAAGCAAGTGAAAATGTGTATTTTTTTCTTTTCTTTTGTAATTTTCTCTTAAATATCTTGTTTTACAGCACTTTGCAAAAACAAAAAGTTGCAAAATCTTCGTTAAAATACTTGCTAAACACAATTTATCTTGCTTGTGTTTTGCAAGTATGCTATGCTTTATATGTATGACAAACAACGGTATAAAAGGAAAACGTTCGGATTGTCCGGTAAATTTTGCGGTCGAGACGTTGGGTGATAAATGGTCGCTCGTGATCTTGCGCGATATTATTTTTTGGGGAAAGCATAGCTATGGCGAGTTTTTGAAATCAGATGAGAAAATAGCGACGAACATTCTTGCGAACCGTCTCGAATATTTGGAAAACGAAGGACTCATCACCAAATCACCCGATCCGCACGACAAGCGAAAAGACATTTATAACGTTACCGAAAAGGGTATCGAGCTTGTGCCGATGTTTATCGAGATGATCGCATGGAGCGCCAAAAACGAAACTTGGCAGACGATGGATCACATCGGCACGATCGAGCAGTTTCGTTTTGTTGAGAAAACCGTTAAGACCAAAAACAAAACTAAATTGATCGAAGATGTTAAAGAAACCGTCCGTCGCGGCGAGTGTGTATTTGAAGGCGTGGAGCGAATGCAGAGGCCCGCACGTTAGTAAGGGCGGAATGCTCAACTTGGTTTTACGTTAGATCAGACATAAGAAAGAATTTCGCTGCCGCCCACTCGATGATCCAACGGCGTACTGCATCGCCCTTACTAATCGTGCGGGCTTCTGCATTATTTTTTTGGTCTTTCATTCGCTTTCAAAACGCGCTTTCTAAGGCGGATGGCTTTTGGGGTTACTTCGATGAGTTCGTCATCGGCGATGAATTCCAAAGCTCGCTCCAAAGACATTTCGCGTTGCGGGACTAGGCGCATGGCTTCGTCGGCGCTAGTCGTTCGCATGTTCGAGAGTTTCTTTTCCTTGATCGCGTTTACATCCAGATCGACGGCGCGGGCGTTTTCACCGATTATCATTCCCTCGTAAACTTTGACTTGAGGCTTTACAAAAAGGACGCCGCGTTCCTGTAGATTGTAGAGAGCGTAGGTGTTTGTCTCGCCCATGCGGTCGGCAACCAACGAGCCAGTTTGCCGCGAACGCATATCGCCCTGCCAATTGTCGAATTTCAAGAACAGCGTGTTTAAAAGGCCGGTGCCTTTTGTTTCGGTGAGAAACTCGCCGCGAAAACCGATCAGCCCACGTGAAGGAACCTCGTATTCCAAACGGACGCGACCCGAACCGTTATTGATCATCTTTGTCATCGCTCCTTTGCGGCGGCCCAGTGCCTCGGTTACGACGCCAATGAATTCTTCGGGAACATCGATCACGACCTGTTCGACCGGTTCGAGAAGCTCGCCGGTTTTTTCGTCTTTTTTTGTGATGACCTCAGGTTTTGAGACTTGAACTTCATAGCCCTCGCGACGCATCATTTCGATGAGAATGGCAAGCTGCAATTCGCCGCGACCCGAGACCTTGAATTGCTCGGCCGCTTCGGTTTCCGAAACACGCAATGCGACGTTGCCGAGAAGCTCACGGTCGAGACGTTCTTTTATTTGGCGCGATGTAACGAACTTGCCGTCGAGACCTGAGAATGGCGATGTGTTTACACCAAAGATCATCGAGATCGTCGGTTCATCGACGGCGATTACGGGCAGCGGTTTCGGATTATCGGCC
>JBOGOW010000565.1:0-2478 GCA_050748285.1 Pyrinomonadaceae bacterium | reverse complement strand
CTTTATTACTGCCTGATGATCAGGCGTCATTTCTTTTAAAGGCGAATCGTCCGATATTCGTCGGCCATTATCGGGCCGACGAATTCGGAATGATTGAACCGTCTTAATTCTCCGCTCGGTAAAAGCAGTACTCCGCTGTATAGGGAATTTGTACTACCGTGCCGATGGCCGAACCGGGAGCAATCGGCGCTCGTCCGCCGACAGTGTTTACCCGCTGGATGTAGTTCACGCGTCTGAATGGGCCCTGACCCTCATTGCTGACTGCCTGAAGCAGCAGCCAGTCAATTGCGGTCGGGTCAACGGAACAGCCGTCCACGCGCGCCGCTGCCACTTTGCCGCCGCTGTTGCTTTCCCACGTCGGGCCGGCATAGTGAACGGCAACCTCGCCGCGATAATCGGCGTTGGGAAACAACGTCGCCACCGGCTCCACAAACGTCCAGCTTGCGCCGTTCCATCTGTAAAGCTGCGACCCTATGGCGTAAGCTCGGGTCACAAGTCTGTTGCCCGCCGGCACCTGAACCCTGTCGCACAGCGGCGATGGCAGGTCGGGTCCCGGGTTTTCCGTCAGAGCTTGAGCGGCAGCAGTTGAAACAAGCCCGGCGACCAACAAAACGGCCACGCACATGATTTTTTTGATATTTATAATTTGCATTGATTTATCTCCTTATTTTTTTATTTGTGAATTACCGACGCCTTGTTTGAAAGCATCAGATATCCGCAAGCTTTGTAATTTTCACGGTTAACGTAAACAAAACCGCTTTGTTGTTTGTCGAGCCGATGAAGATCGTATAATCTCCGGTTTCCTCCAGTCCGACTTCGTAATGTCCGCCACGTTCTTCGCGAAGCAGAACCATTTCTCCAAACCTTCCGTTGATCTCGACCTTGATCCCGACCTTTGCTGCCGGAGCCAGATCGAGCACCAACTTCTGCCCGGATTTTGCCCGAACGACATAGGTAATTCCGTAATCACCCGTGGTTCCCTTTACAACCGCCGAACTTTTCCCTTTTGCAAATTGAATTCGTGTCGGCGACTGTGCATCGACGCGCGATGCCGAAATAACCGCCGCCGCAAACGATATGATTGCTAAGGTCAATATTTTCTTCATGGCTTCTCTCCTTCTTCACTTCACGTCAAACCCGGTTAGCAGATTTCCGTAAAACGAATCGGTCTTCCACGAAGCCGAATCCCATTTCTCCGTGCCCATGATTTTTACCGGCAGAATGATCCGGTGATAGGGCATAAAGAGCTGACCTGTATAAGCCGGAACAACGTATTTGCCGTCGGCTCCGATCGTGAAACTGAGTTCCCGAATCTGTGTACCGCCGCGATAGACCTTTACCGTGTAGTCGCCGGGATTTTTATCGGCGTAGTGCGCATTTGGAAAATTGTCGCGGTTGAAAGTGCCGTTATTGTCAAACAGAAAATTTCTCCATTGGAACTCCCAGCGCTTCCATCGGCTGAGCGGGGAAAATGCCGCCGCCATATCCGTAGTTCTTTCGTCGTAATCGCCCGCTCCGCCGCCGTCTTTCGTTGAAACGATCTGCTGTCCTTTGTAGAAAATGCGGCCTTCCAATTCACTCGCCGATACATCGCCCTTGAGCCACACGCTAACCAGCAGTGGCATTGCGCCGACATGATCGAGGCTGTGGTGGAATCCGATCATGCCAAAAGGCATCAGCCAATCGTGGTCGACAAAGAACTGGAACTTATTCTTATCGGGCGAACCGTTCGCCGTGCTGAATTTGCCGACTTTGAATTTGCCTTTATAAAGAACCTCATTCGAGTCCTGATCGGTGATCTTGAACGAAAACACTCCGGTGGCGGCCGTTGATTTGGTGTCGAGAATGCCTGCCCACGGACTCGGGCTTTGAAACAAGACCGTACGATCCCCGGCTATGCGGCTGCTTTGCTCCAGCTTCTCGCTGTACCATGGGGAGCCGTCGGGATTGAAGTACTCGACCATGTAATTCAGGTTCTTTTCGTTGTTGAAAAAATGGCTGAATCGCAGACTCGGCACCCAGCTTGAATAGTTACGCTGGCTGAGCATTTTCCAGTATTCGTTGTGGGTCGTAGCTTGAACGTAAACCGAATTTTTAAGTAAAACGGGCGTGCCGGTCGGACGCTGCGCCGGATAGATGTTTTTTCCATCCGGATTCTTTGGCTGTCCCAGTTTGCCGTCTGCGGTCGTCGTGTTTTGATCCTGAACGCCGACGGCGGTTTTGCCTGTATCCGTTTTTGGTTTGTCGATCTTCGGCAGCTTACGCAGGTTTATCGTTATCTGCGAAAACACATACTGACTTGCCGCCAAATGAATGATCGAAACTGCAATTATTGCTATTACTTTACTCATTGTTATTTTTCTCCTATGATGAATTTCTACTCCATCGGCAAAGGTTTCACTCTGCCAAAACGAAATTGTTAAAATCTTCAAAGACCCAATTGTGGGTTAGGGTGTTGTAGATTATTCCTAAATACTT
>JBOGOW010000564.1:0-2479 GCA_050748285.1 Pyrinomonadaceae bacterium | reverse complement strand
GGGTAGGGGCGCCCCGGAGGGCGGTGAGTAACTCCAGAAGTCTTTTATAGCGCGATTCAGCGTCGTTGGAACCTGTAAGAAATAACAGGTAGGGGGGGGGCCGCATTCGTAGGCTGGTTGCGGGTGTACGTGGAGGGGGGAGTGTGTGCTGACTGAGCTGATAGTGTTTTGTCTTGTTTTAAGTTGAGAATTAAAATTTTTTATTGTGTTGGGTGCGGATTTAAAAAAGTTGCGATGATGCTGTTGTCAGTAAGTTAAGAGTGATGGAGGGGTAAGAATTAAGCTTGTGAAAAGTAAAGGATTTACGCGAGCTGGAAGTGATTTGTATGGTGTCCTAGCAGTTCTGTTAGTGTGCTGGCAGATTTTTTATGGATTAATACAGGTGCGGAGTGTTTTTATGGAAAACACTGTGATTGTAAAATTACTTCTGGTGGAGATGGTAAATGAATAAGCCATATTTCAAAGAGTCAGCTCTTTCCTTGGATTTTGATGAGTCAGCTCTTTCCTATAAAGTTGAAAGTGTAACACGCAATTCTATAGGCCTGTCGTGGGAGCGTCGCGTAGGAGTAGTGAAATATGTTCTTTCTCTTGCCTCAGCAGGCGATGATCCAGGTGGACTTGTTTATCAAGGATCCAATGCTGCATTTACTCATGCGCCGCTTAGGCCAGATACCGAATATAGATATCTTTTGATTGGAGAAAGTGCAGATGGGAAGAGGACTAAGCCGATCTTGATTCACACACGTACGGCAGTTAGAGAAACTCCGGTTGCACCAACATTTTTCAGAGCAACTGTTCGATCGATCAATGAAGTTTTTCTCTATTGGAATGACGGGGTAGTAGACGGTGGTCAGATTCGTTATGAAATACGACGAGACGGGGTTTTGCTCGAGATAATTTCAGGGACTGACTTTGTAGATACAACTCCTCAGCAGGGGAGGGATCATGTTTACTGCATACGTGCTCTTGATGATGAATTTAATTATTCTGAGCCTCATTGTATAACCGTCAGCATCGAGGACGATACCGCACCCACAGATCCTTCGGAATTGCGTACCAGCAATCTTGGCCTGATATTGAGTTGGGCCGAGTCGCATGACAGTTCCAATGACATTACTTATGAAGTTGATCGGGGGGTCGATACTCCATTGGGGACGACAAAGGAAACGGAGTTTGCTGTTACTGGATTGCAGCCGGGCCAGCGATATGAGTTCGGAGTGACGGCCTCCGATAAAGCCGGTAATAAGTCGAGCAGGGTGATCATTCAGTATCCGGCACTGGGTGTTTCTCTTCAGCGGAAATAGTCGTTTCCCTGTGTCGCTGACTATGCGTGCATAAAAAAGTCCCGATGTCTTGCATCGGGACTTTATGGGCGTAGCGCAGGCTTCATTACTAGCAGATTTTCCGGGTGGCACTCCCCCATATGATCAGTCCTTTTCAGCCTGACTTCTGAAAACAGCCGGCCGACTGTTTCGTCAAAATAGGCTGCCAACACCCTATCCTTCATCTGTGGGTACCGGCCATGCGCACGCTTGTGGTTCCGTTTTCCACATCCTGATGACTCCGGGTATATCGACGGGTTGGTGGTTATCGAGATCACCGGGGAGAAAGTGGATCGCTTGAATGACTTGATGGCCGAGTTGGAGGGACTCTAAAGGTCAATAGTTCCCGGAAAATCCGGATGCTGCCCTATGGGCACGTCCGGAACCGCGGGAACATAGCTTCCTGCGCTACTGACACTTGAACCCCGCCCTTTTTTCCGAGGGGCAGGCTGCCTGGCTTCTGCGGTGCCCTCCCGGTCCTTCAATTCGATCAGTCCCATTTCAGGCGCTTTGACCAGTGCCTGCAAACGTGAGCTGACGCCGAATTTTCGCAGGATATTGCCGATGTGATAGTTCACCCCCGCCTCAGACCGAGCAAGAATCCGCGCGATCTCCCAGGATGACCTACCCATGGCGCACCACTTGAGGATTTCTCGTTCTCTGGCGGAAAGTTGCGGCGAGACAGGTGATTTGTCCGCACAGTTTGGGGGGAGGGGGCGGCGCGTGGCGTTGTGGATTGGAGCGGAGTCGAACTCGCAATGTGCATGGCTGTTCTCCCGAGCTTTCGGCGGTGCTGAAACGGTCAGGGGTGTTTTATAGCGTGATTCTGGGTGGTTGGAACCTGTTAGAAATAACAGGTAGGGTTAGATGTATGGCTTCAAAAACTAGCAGGTCTGCTAGTTCTGGTTGTTGGAATTTGATGCTTGAATCGTTAGGCGACTCAAAGCCGATTTTGGCCCGATACTCTATAAGGTGGTTACCATGAATCTTCCAATGCCTGTAGCTGCTTCAGTAACATCTGATCTAAAAAATGAAGAGTTTTCCCTTGAGCTTAATCATGTGGGGCGGACGGAATGTACAATTACTTTTAAAGTTTATGTTAGACATTCTGTGCGACTATTTTTCGGCCATCCCCAAGAATTGATAGGGGAGTACAC
>JBOGOW010000563.1:0-2481 GCA_050748285.1 Pyrinomonadaceae bacterium | reverse complement strand
CTGCATGGCGATCTTGGAACTTCATTTCGCACCGACCGTGCCGTTTCGGAAATGATTCTTGAGCGGTATCCGGCGACGATCAAGCTTGCTCTTGCCTCGATGCTGGTCGCCATCGGCATCGCTTTGCCGCTCGGCGTTCTTGCGGGAACGCACAAAAACGGCATCACCGACAACATCGCGTCGTTCGTCGCATTGCTCGGCATTTCGCTGCCGACCTTCGTGATCGGGCCGTTTCTGGTTTACATTTTTGCTGTCAAACTCGGCTGGTTTTCGCCGACGGGAAGTTTATATCCCGAGGATATTGTGCTGCCCGCGATAACGCTCGGTGCCGCGCTTTCGGCGATCTTGACACGAATGACCCGTTCGAGCGTGATCGAGGAACTTGGTGAAGATTACGTTCGCACCGCCCGTGCAAAAGGACTGAGCGAACGAACAGTTGTTTACAAACACGTCCTGAAAAACGGCTTGATCCCGGTCGTAACTATTTTAGGTTTACAGCTCGGCGTTTTGCTCGCCGGTGCGATCATTACCGAAAAAATTTTTAGCTGGCAGGGCCTCGGGCTTCTGCTTTTGGAAGACGGCATCGCCAAACGCGATTACCGCCTTGTACAGGGCTGCGTGCTTGTTATCAGCATTACATATATTTTGGCAAACAGCCTGACGGATTTTGTTTATCGGCGGCTCGATCCGCGAATCCGCCTATCGTAAATTTTCGTTTGGAGTTTCAGCTTAAGCTGGCTCCTTTGTCGAGCAGGGCCGCCTAAAGGCGGAACTCCAAACTTTTGATGAATCGACTGACATACATCGGCATCACGATCGCGGGCGTGGTTATTTTGACCGCGATCTTCGCGCCGTTGATCGCGACGCACGACCCGACGGCGCAGGACATTAGTCTGCGTTTTCTTTCTCCTTCTGCGGCGCATTGGTTCGGCACCGATCTGCTTGGCCGAGACGTTTTTTCACGTATAGTTTACGGCACGCGCATCTCGCTTCAAGTCGGAATAACCGTTGTTTTTGTTTCCGCTTTTATTGGAATAATTATCGGCGCGGTCGCGGGGTTTTACGGCGGTTGGGTCGATAAATTCCTGTCCGGTTATTTGTTCAACGTATTCCTCGCATTTCCAGGTTTGCTGCTCGCAATCGCGTTGGTTGCATTTCTCGGCGCAGGACTTGGGAAGATGATACTCGCACTTTGCATCATCGGTTGGGTCGGTTATGCACGAGTAATGCGCGGCCAGGTTTTGAAGGTACGTGAGTATGATTTCGTCCAGGCCGCAAAGGCACTCGGCGCCGGAAATCTGCGAATTTTGTCAACGCATATTATGCCGAATGCGATCCAACCGCTGATCGTGCAGTCTTCGCTTGGAATGGCCGGTGCGGTGCTTTCTGAGGCGTCGCTCTCGTTTCTCGGTCTCGGAATTCCGCCGCCTGCTCCAAGTTGGGGAACCATGATCGAAGAGGCGAGAAACTTTTTTTATATCTATCCGCATACGTTATTTTTTCCGGGCGCCGCGATCGCTCTGACCGTTCTCGCATTCAATTTTATCGGCGACGGTCTGCGCGAATACCTCGATCCAAAACAGCGTACAAGATAATCGATGAGAATTTTTCCGCTCGGCGACAATGCACTCACTATAGAGTTCGGCAACGAGATCTCGGCCGAGCTAAATCAAAAAGCTCGAAGCGTCGCCGCCTTTTTTGATGCGTTGCCGTTTCCAGGATTCATCGAATCAGTTCCTGCATATTCTTCAGCAACAATTTTCTATAATTGCATTTCTGTGAGAAACGCCTTCCCGAATTTTCCTACTGCGTTTGAAGCCGTAAAAGCTTTGGTACAAAAAGCACCTGAAGATATTATTGTAGCTAATGATCAGAAATCGCGTTTCGTCGAAATACCGGTAATCGTCGGCGCGAACACATCGCTCGACCTAGATGAAATTTCAGCACATGCGGGCATTCCGCGCGATGAAACGCTCAAAATATTTTTTAAGAAAACCTACTTTGTTTATATGCTCGGATTCCTGCCGGGCTTTGCGTATATGGGCGAGGTGGATGAGCGCATCGCCACTCCACGCAAACAGACGCCGAGATTACGGGTGCCGAAAGGCAGTATCGGTATCGCCGGAAAACAAACCGGCATTTATCCTCTTGAATCGCCCGGCGGCTGGCAAATTATCGGACGGACGGAAATAGAAATGTTCACGCCCGACAGCGACGAACCTTGCCTTCTTCGTCCCGGCGATCAAGTAAGGTTTGTCCGAATCGATTCGAAAAAATTAGAAGTGATATGTGAAAAGTGATAAGTTCCGATTTCAGTTATCACTTATTCCGCAGGGTTCAATTTCATCATGTCAATATTGATACGAAAGCCAGGAATATTGACAACCGTGCAGGACCTCGGCCGGGCCGGTTCCCGCGGATTGGGAATCAATCCAAGCGGCTCAATGGATACCGCGGCTGCGCGTTTGGCAAACGTCGCTC
>JBOGOW010000562.1:0-2483 GCA_050748285.1 Pyrinomonadaceae bacterium | reverse complement strand
TGTCTCTTGTCTCTTGTCTCTTGTCTCTTGTCTCTTGTCTCTTGTCTCTTGTCTCTTGTCTCTTGTCTCTTGTCTCTTGTCTCTTGTCTCTTGTCTCTTGTCTCTTGTCTCCCGACTCCTGTCTCATCTCAATTATTACATTCCCTTATAATTCGGCCCGCCGCCGCCTTCGGGTGTTACCCAATTGATGATCTGATACGGGTCGGCGATGTCGCAGGTCTTGCAATGGACGCAGTTCGAGAAATTGACCTTTAGCTCGCGTCGCCCGTCGCGTTCTTCCATTTCATAAACAGCAGCCGGACAGAAACGCTCGCACGGATTGCCGTATTCCTCAGCACAACGCGTCGCACAAATTTCGGTATCGAGCACGTGCAGATGCGAGGGCTGATCTTCGTCGTGTGCAACTGCTCCGTAAAAAACATCGGTAACTTTGTCGAATGTCGTCTCCTTGTCGAAAGGCACGTTGGAGTATCGTTTGTCATTAGCCAACGTGTCAGCAGCCCGACCGTGAGGGAGGGCTCTCTCGATACCGGAGACAACTTGGTGGGCGACAGAGCCCTTACTTACGTGCGGGCTACTGATACGAAGCCTACGCATCCGCTTGTGCCCGGCAATGTGATGTTCCTTCGGCATAAAGCCCCACGCGAAGCCGTTCGTCAGGAATTGCAGGCCTGAATTTATCAGCCCCGACCAACGTCCTTTTTGAAACGCTCCGTGGAAATTCCGCACCGGATAAAGCTCATCGTATATCCAGCTGAGATGCACTTTTTCCTCGAAATGTCGAAGATGTTCGGACGTGCAGTCGCCGTGTGCGAGAGCTTCAACTATGGTTTCGGCGGCGAGCATTCCCGATTTCATCGCGGTGTGGATTCCCTTGATCCGCTGTCCATTCAGGAATGATGCCGAATCGCCGACGATCAAAATTCCGTCCGCATACAAACGCGGCATTGTCCAATAACCGCTCGTATTTATCGCCTTTGCACCGTATTTTATCATCTTGCCGCCGGCGAGAATTTCGGCGACTTTCGGGTGCGTTTTGAACTTTTGAAATTCGTGATGCGGGTCGATTAACGGGTCTTCGTAATCGAGACCGGTAACGTAACCGATGCTCACCACATTGTCCTTCATCCCGTAGATCCAGCCGCCGCCGTATGTCCGCGTGTCTGATGGAAAACCCAGAGTGTGCACGACCTTGCCTTCGGGAAAATTTCCATCCGGCAGTTCCCAAAGCTCTTTTACGCCGAGCGAAAACACCTGCGGCTCTTTGTCTTCCATCAACCCAAGCCGTGCCGTCAACTGCTTCGTCAGTGAGCCGCGTACGCCTTCGCCAAGCACCGTAACCTTTGCAAGAAGATCGACGCCCGGTTCAAAATTCGCCTTTGGCTTGCCGTCTTTTCCGATGCCTTTATCTCCCGTGCGGATGCCGATCACGCGGTCGTTATCATCGTAAAGAACTTCGGTTGCCGGAAATTCGGGAAAGATATTTATGCCCGCTTCCTCGCATTTTTCGCCAAGCCACGCACACACATTCGAAAGGCTGATGATGTACTTGCCCTTGTTTTTCAAAGGCGGCGGCACTATCGGTGCATTTATCGCCCGCTTCTCGGTGAGATACCAAGCCGCGTCCTCGGTTACGACCGAATCGACCGGACAGCCCTGCTGTAGAAAGTCCGGCATCAGTTCGCGTATCGCTATCGGGTCCATCACCGCACCGCTCAGGATATGTGCACCGACGAACGAGCCTTTTTCGACAATGGCGATCTCGATCTCGCCGATCTTATTGCCCGGCTTCAAGCCTTTTTCTATAAACTCGTCGTGCTCGGTGATCTTTTTCTTCAACCACAAAGCACCGGCCAAGTTCGCAGGCCCCGCACCCACAAAAACCACATCCATCTCGATCTGTTCGCGTTCGATCATAATATTAGGGAAGCCTAAGGGCGTAACTAGAAACTAAATTAAGATGAAGTATATCAGACCAAAACGCGGAAACACGAGCGATCTTCCGCGGCTATCTGTCGTCATAAATTGCCCAAGCCCGCACGTAAGTAAGGGCGAAACGACTGGAACGCAGGCATCCTTGCCTGCGTTCCAGTCAAACGTTAAGAGCGGAAATCATCAAGATAGCGGGCAAATTCGCTTGGCAGGTCTTTGTTTCGGTTGTATCCTCGTTGCTCGATCAGCAACAGGAGTTGCCGAGATTCTTTGATCTCATCATCCGTAGCCGATGATATAAGCTGCTGCAGATCAAGAACGTCCTGCGGCCGCTTTTTCCAATTGGCGGACAGAACTTTCAAGGCGATGAGCGAGGGAACCGTAGCAACGGGAGCAACAAGCCTGGAAGCTATTTCCGCGTTGGTTGCCGATGAGACCACCTCAGTCTCAATTCCTGACGAAGAAAATAGCAGATCGACAAACATTTCTTTGTCGCCGAACGGAACCATCCTCACTGTTGAAAGACGATCTACCGCCGATTGTTCCAAAAC
>JBOGOW010000561.1:0-2485 GCA_050748285.1 Pyrinomonadaceae bacterium | reverse complement strand
ACCAGATCCTCACTGTTTTCGTAGATTCTGCCGATGAGAACCGTCTGAACATTCAGTTCCGATCCGATTTTTTGGAGATCAATTTCCTGATTTTTGTAGCCAAACGCTTTACTACGCGAGATTACCCTGATCTGCTTTGATCGCGAGAGGTTGTTGATGATGCTCTCGGTAATGCCATCGGACAGATATTCCAGATTCGGATCGTTGCTTTCGTTGGATAGCGGTAAAACCGCCAACGAAATTACTTCTTGTCCGACTAGCTCCGTCATTTCGGCAGTTGGTGTTACTTTCGCAACGAATCGGTAGCCATGACCCTGGACCGTCTGAATAAATGCGTTATCGCCTCGGTTTTCTCCAAGAGTTTTTCGTAATGAAGCTATTCTTACTGTCAGATTGTTCTCTTCAACATATTCATTGGCCCACACCTCGGCCATTATCATCTCCTTCGACAAAAGCTCGTCACTGTTTAGAACGAGTAACGAAAGCAAATCAAAGCTTTTCGGGGAAATAGAGACGACGCTATCGCCAGCTCTCATGAGCCTCCGCGCGGTTCGATCAAGGCGAAATTCGCCAAATTCGTAAAATCGCGGTTGCTTCTCCCCAATAGCCATGCTGTCAGTCATTGCCAATCAAATAAAACAAGCGTACATCGCCCCTGTTTTACCTACGGTCGTTTTGTTATCCAGAATACAGCGCTTACCTCGAGTTCGACAAAGGGTTACCGTCGGATGTACCTGTAGGTCGACTGGCGTTGATGGCACGTCTCGCTACGGATATGGTGATAGGAATCATTAGCAACTCGTTAGTAATTCTTAAGGACACATCCTTAACTTTTTGCAAAACTGAGTATGTGGTAATCTGTGCAGAAATTTGTCAAAAATTGATGCTCTGCTCAAGAAACGCCGCTACCGGTCCAAGTTAAATCCACGCATTAAATGCCTTCCTTTTCTGCTGATTTGGGTCGAGGTTTATGTCATAAAATTACGGGTGGCGGTGTTTTTATTAGTAGTCTAATTTGCAGGTTTTAGAGAAACATATTTATGAAACTTTCGTCAGGCGCCTTTTATGGCAATACCTCGAAAACCGTTTCAACCACCGGTCTAGAATTGATGGAAACGGCCTACAATTATGCTCACAAACTCCCGGCTCATTCGCACGAATCAGCCTATTTCTGTTTTGTCCTTGACGGCAGCTTCACTGAACGTTACGAAAACAAATCGCGATTGTGCAGTCCTTCAACGCTCATCTTTCATCCGGCGGGCGAAAAGCATTCAGATTATTTTCACACCGACGCGCGGTGTTTCAACATTCAAATGAACCCTCAATGGTTCGACTCGATGCGGCAGTCTTCAAACCTCCTCAACACTCCGGCAGACTTTTACGATCCGCCCTTATCTGGCCTCGCACTCCGCCTCTATTGTGAATATCTTGAGAATGATGAATTTTCCCGCTTGGCGATTGAAGGTTTGACGCTGGAGATCCTGGCTGAATCGTCTCGTCACCGCATCCGAAAAGCAGAGCGGTATCCGCCGAGCTGGCTGCGACAGGCAAGAGAAGTTCTCGACGAGAGGTTTGACGAAAGTTTAGCTCTCGCCGACTTATCCGAAGCAGTCGGCGTACATCCAGTTCATCTCGCCCGTGCGTTTCGCCGCTTTTACGGCTCAACTATCGGCGAATACGTGCGGCGGCGGCGCGTTGAAATGGCCTGCCGGCAAATTTCCGATACCGACGCGTCGCTAAGTGAGGTAGGGTTGGCTGCCGGATTCTTTGACCAAAGCCATTTCGCCAGAACCTTCAGAAGATTTACGGGACTGACGCCGAGCGAGTATCGTTCGGCATTTCGCTCGCGCCGCTTTTAACGTTAAGCCGATACAAAATAGCTTTTCCGGTGCGAGAAATCCGCGACCTGAACGCGATAAGATATTCCTATGAAGTATCTTATTGGACTAGAAAAATCAATCCTTTTGCGTTTACGCAATACCCTTGAAACACAAGCCACCATCATGGCCAAAATTAAAAGCAACCGGCATCCTCTTATATTAGGTCTGCTGATTCTCAGCTTTACTTCCCTAACGCAACCGGAGATTTCCGCCCAACAATCTGTCAGGCTGAAAGCTATTGACAAGTCCAATATGGATTTCAGCGTCAGACCGCAGGACGACTTTTATCAGTTTGCTAACGGGAACTGGATTAGAAACAACCCGATTCCAGCCGGTCATTCGGCTTGGGGAGCGTTTGACGAGATTGACGAGCGAAACGCCCAAATAATTCGGGGTATTTTAGTTGAGGCGCTGCAAGAAAAAGCCGCGCCGAAAGGCAGCACGACGCAACTGCTCAGGGATTTTTATGCTGCGGCAATGGATACGGCAATAATCGAGAAAGCAGGAGCGCAGCAGCTCGAACCATATTTCGCTCAAATCGAACGGCTCAAAAATAAAGATGATCTGGCAAGATTGATCGGCGAGTTTCACGGGTCCATCGCAGG
>JBOGOW010000560.1:0-2491 GCA_050748285.1 Pyrinomonadaceae bacterium | reverse complement strand
AATATGCTGAGCAGCCTTTTCGATAACTCGCCCGAATTATTGATGCTAAATATTTTGAAGGATGAGAAGGTAAGCGCCGAGCAGTTGGAAAATATTAGAAAGATGATCGACGAGGCCGGAGAGTAAGACTTTATGGAAATTACGATCGACTTAATTGATGGCTTTGCCTGGACAGCATTTGGAGCGATTGTAAACGGCGTTCTGCAAAGCGCCGTACTTCTGGGAATTGCTCTATTATCATTGTATTTACTCAGGAGTCACCTTAATGCCGCGACCCGTTATCTTATCTGGTACGTATTTGTAGTAGGTATCGTCAGTCTGCCCTTTCTCTTTATTGGCACGGCGAAATATGATCGGCTGCTCCACAAAAAGATCACCGAACCTTCAGCGTCGACGAATGTGGGACCTCAGATCGTTACTGCGCTGGATATTTCCTTGCCAACAGGCGGCGAAAGCGAAAATCACATTTCGGCGTTCAACGAACATCCGTATTTAATTTCTTTGCCTGCTCCAAAGATACTTCAGAAAGGTTGGCTTGCGGGTCTGTTAGGCCTTTGGGTACTTGTTTTCCTGTGGAAACTCTTCCGCATTGCAATGAGCTATTTTTCATTGCTACGCATCAAGAGCCGATCTACCCTCCTGCCAGACGAACACCATATCTGGTTTAAACAATGCGCCCTCAAAATGAATAGCCGCCGGCGAGTTGATTTAGGCAGTTCGTCTGATATTCCCATGCCCATAGCGGCGGGGTTTAGGAACGTGATGATCCTGATTCCCGAAAAACTGCTAGGGCGGGTATCGCAGGCCGAATTCGAACAAATTGCGTTGCATGAGCTGGCCCATATCCGCCGCTTTGATAATTGGACTAACTTGGGGCAGAAGCTTATCGAGGCAGCATTCTTTTTCCATCCTATCGTCTGGTGGGCAGGCTCGCGTTTGGATATTGAACGTGAGATCGCATGCGATAACGGGGTTATTTCTATAACAGGAAAGCCGCGCAGCTACGCGATGTGTCTAACAACTCTTATCGAATCAGTTGGTGCTTTCAACGTTCAGAGCCTCTCTTCCAGCATGTTTTCAAAGCACCCACAGGTTTTCGAGCGGATCAGATTACTAATGGATAGCCGCAGTAACAAAACACCTGGGCTTTCTACTCTAGGAGCATCTGTTGCCGCTGTGGTAATGATAGGAGCGATTGTGTTTGGTTCGCTGACTCTTCCGGCGATTGGATTTGCAAAAGCGGAACCGGACCTATCCCGTGTTGCATTAGCCCCGGATGAGATAGCACTTGAAAGCAAAGCTCTCATACCAGGCATCCTTTTGTCCGACAGGAAATTCCGGCGGAACCTCACCCAAAACGCAGCCACTACAGCCCCGGTTGTCGAAGATCATGAGAAACCGTTGCAAGGGCGAGCGGAAAAGGTAGCGGCGAACGAGGTTTTTCAATCTAACGACCCTTCAAGACCCTCGGACGATGACCTTAAATATTCAGAAAAAATGGCTACATTGATGCGCCCGAGAATGCAGGCCCTGGAGCAGAAGGTCTTTTCTGAGATGGGCCCGGAAATGCGTGCAATCGAACAAGAGGCCTACCGGTTATCTCAGCCAAATCAAGATCTTGACCCGGCGGCTATCGAGCGTCAGCAAATGCGAATGCAGGCGTTTCAAAACAATGCAGCCGCGAAAATGGACCCGCAGGTTCGCAAGATCGAGGCCGAACTTCGCCATGGGCTTCGATATAAAAAATCCGGAATTTAAAGATATGAAAATCCCTATGAAACTCCTTGTCTTAACGCCTCTTGTTTACACCTTATTCGCATTCAGCAGTTTTACCGTGGCCCAACAAACACCTCCGGGTTTTCCGAATGAGTTGGAGGCGTACATTGCTTCGACGCTTAAGGAGTGGGAAATACCCGGTGCGGCCATTGCGGTGGTCAAAGACGGGAAGATCATTGTAGCCAAGGGATATGGCGTGCGGGAATTAGGCAAACCGGGGCGGGTAGATGAGAACACGATCTTTGATGCGGCCTCTCTCACAAAAGCATTTACTGCAGCGGCCATTGCTTCATTAGTGGATGAAAAGAAAATGTCGTGGGACGATCCGGTGAAGCGCTATATCCCGACAATCGAATTTCCGGATCCTTACCTCACGGCCAATATCACAATGCGCGACCTCTTGTGCCATCGGACAGGTATCCGATCCACGAACACCGCATGGTACTTAACGGGCGTGAATCGCACCCAACTCTTTGGTTTGATCAAGAACATGGAACAAGCGGCGCCTTTTCGCACCCGGTTGGTTTACTCGAATATCGGCTACACTCTGGCCGGGGAGGCTGCTGCTCGGGCTGCCGAGACAACGTGGGAAGATATTGTGACGAAAAGACTCATTGTCCCGCTGGGGATGAAACGGACAACGGCCGTTTTCAGTTCGGCGCCTGCAATGGGCAATATTGCGTCGGGCCATGCCCTAATCCAGGGTGTACAGGCT
>JBOGOW010000559.1:0-2491 GCA_050748285.1 Pyrinomonadaceae bacterium | reverse complement strand
AGTCGTCAACATCCGACAGGCGGCTTCAAGAGCGAATATTTTTCCTGGCTGCGGCTCGCTGATAATATGCGTTTCTATCTCTGGATGCGTTTGCATAATCTTGCGACAGATGTCTGACGTGCCGTCCGTTGAAGCGTTGTCAATGAGTAAAAGCCGCTCGGGCGCTCTTTCTTGAGCAATGATGGATTCCAGCGTGCGCTCAATGAACCGTGCTGTGACCCCCGGTAATTCGTCCGCCTGATGCTAGAGTCCGGCCCTTGGAAAGGACTGGACGATGAAGCGATCACGGTTTTCGGAAGAACAGATTATTGGGATCTTGAAGGAGCACGAGGCTGGCGTTGTCGTTGCTGATCTCTGCCGCAAGCACGGGATGTCAGCGGCGAGCTTCTACTCATGGAAAGCCAAATTCGGCGGGATGGAAGTGTCCGACGCCAAGCGCCTAAAGGCCTTGGAAGATGAGAACTCCAAGCTGAAGCGGCTGCTGGCGGATACGATGCTGGACAATACCGCGCTCAAGGATTTGCTTTCAAAAAAGTGGTGACGCCCGCCGCCAGGCGCGAGGCCGTCGTCTATCTTGAAGAGACCTACGAGATGAGCGAGCGGCGGGCGTGTAAAACAGCAGGGGCTGATCGGGCGATGATCCGTTATCGGGTGAGACGGCCCGAAGACGAGGCGTTGCGCGCCCGCATGATCGAGATCGCTCATGATCGCCGACGTTTCGGCTACCGGCGTCTGCATGTGTTGTTGAAGTCGGAAGGTCTGGTTCAGAACCGCAAGAAGACCGAACGGCTCTACCGGGAGGAAGGCCTGAAGGTCCGCCGGCGGCGTGGCAGACGCCGCGCGATCGGAACCCGTGCGCCGATCCCGGTCGCTGTCGAACCGAATGTGCGCTGGTCGCTCGACTTTGTTCATGACCAGCTGGTTTGCGGACGACGGTTTCGCGTTCTCAATGTCGTCGATGACGTCACCAAGGAATGTCTCGGCGCAATCCCGGATGTGTCGCTCTCCGGGCGCCGCGTCATTCGCGAACTTGATCGCATCATCAAGGAGCGAGGACGGCCGCAGATGATTGTTTCGGACAACGGCACGGAGTTGACGAGCAACGCCGTGCTCGCATGGACGCAGGAGACAAAGCTCCAATGGCATTACATCGCGCCCGGCAAGCCGACGCAAAACGCCTTCTGCGAGGCGTTCAACGGCCGATTCCGTGACGAGTGCCTGAACGAAACCCTGTTTCGCGATCTCGACCACGCCCGATATGTCATCGGCAGATGGGTTTGCGATTATAATACCGAGCGCCCGCACTCAGCGCTCGGATATCTCACTCCGGCCGCATACGCAGCGGCGTTACGACCGCAACGGGACGACGCGCTTGAGCTCTTAAATTGCTCCGCGCGCCGTCCCGTTGCACAAACCGCTCAAATGAGCAAAATGCAACCGCCGACTCTGGATCACACCGGTCGATAGTCGGGGGTCACAGCACTCGCTATGTCCGAATTGTCGATGCCCGGCAGCAGCTGCGAACTTTCAAATCTGCCCGACCACCCCAAGCGCAGATCGGAAAGCGTCCAGTCAGCGCCGAAATTCACGATCCATCTCGGCCTAGCAAAGGCGCCCAGTCTGTCTTCAAAGACCGTAAGGTCGGTCGGATCCTGAAACTCATTAAACCTCAAGAACCGGGTGCCGACAGAACTGAGTGTCAGATTGCCCAAATTCTGACGGCCGCCGATTGACGGCACCTCAAAATCATACGTGACGCTCCAGTCAACGCCTCTGGTTTCAAGTGCGCCAAGATTGATCTGCCCCGAGACGAATCCAGTAATGAAACCGTCAATAGGGTCGCGGAAAATCTGGTTGCAGAACTGATTGTTAATTGAGGGCAGGTCTACACACGCCTGGGCGATATCAAAAGCGCCGAGCGCATCGATGGCGCCGTTAAGTTTGATATCATAAAAATCGGAGATGACCGTGAGGCCTTCAAGCACCCCCTTTGGATTGAAGACGAAGCCTGCGGTAATTGTTGTTGCTTGCTCCTCGCTAAGATTTGGATTTCCTCCAGACAAGCCCGGCACAAACGCCGAATTAAATGTCGTCGAATTGAATCCCGGGGCAACAAACATCAAACAATTGGCCTGACGAAACTGGGTGCCCGCATTGATGAATTGCGGGTTGCAGGGATCTTGCGTAGCCCCGATGGACGCAGGTTGTAGCGGCGAAAATAACTCTCCGATGTTCGGTGAACGAACTGATTTGGAATACGTGCCGCGGAAGGTGATCCAGTCTATGGGTTCGTAGCGGCCGCCGACTGTCCATGCTGTGGTTGAACCGATTGTGTTGTATTCTGAAAGCCTGACCGACCCTGACGCTTCAAGAAATTTGACCAGAGGCAAGTCGCTCAGGACAGGTATCTTTGCTTCGAAGAACCCTTCATAGACGTTGTATTCACCGCCTGACGGAAAAGTCGGGCCGCCTGATGTGGCGCCAAAGGTTA
>JBOGOW010000558.1:0-2492 GCA_050748285.1 Pyrinomonadaceae bacterium | reverse complement strand
CACATTGAACAGGCACTTTACAATTTTCGAACAAATGGCGGGCGGTATGCCCGGATGGAACGCGGACACTCTTGTCCGCAATGAGCACGAAGTGAATACAGGTCTTTGGCAGCGGACATTTCGAACGCGGTCGCGTTCGTGCGGACAAGAGTGTCCGCTCTCCTAAAAAATTATGAACACACACATTGAACAGGCACTTTACAATTTTCGCGTGAATGGCGGGCGGTATGCCCGGACGGAGCGGTATTATCGCGGCGATCACGAACTTGCGTTTGCGACCGAAAAATTTGCGAACACATTCGGCTCGCTTTTTCGCGAGTTTGCGCTAAATCTTTGCCCGGCCGTCTGCGACGCGATCCGCGACAAGCTGAAGATCGAAGGCTTTTCGGTCATGGAACGCCGTCATCCTGACGGCAACGAACGCAATGCGTTCGAAAAAGGAAGACGGCAAGATGCCGGCGTTCCAACTATCTGGCATCGAAACCGGATGGACATTCGCGCGGGCGAGATTCATAAAGAGGCGGTGAAAAACGGCGATGCCTATTTGATCGTTTGGCCGGACGCGGACGGAAATGCGTTGATGTATCCGAATACGGCGTCGAGCATCACGGTCGAATACGATGAGGAATTGCCGGGCAAGATGATCTGGGCCGCAAAGTTTTGGCGGACACGCGACAAATTCACGCGGCTGAATATCTTTTATCCCGACCGCATCGAACGCTACATCACCGCAAAACCAGGCGAAGGCATCCTGCCCGACGCGAAAGAGTTTATTCCGTTTATGGGTGTCAGTAGCCCGCGTGTCGGTAGCCCGCACGTAAGTAAGGGCTCTCTCCTCGTCCAAGTCGCCGACCGTTACGGAAATATGTCGAATACCGGAGATGCGAATTCCAAAATCCGCACTCAGCATTCCGCAATCGAAAACCCCTTCGGTGTCGTCCCCGTTTTTCATTTTGCCAACAACGCCTCGATCGGCACGTTCGGGCGATCAGAGCTTGAAGACGCGATTCCGGTGCAGGACGGGATGAATAAATCGGTGCTCGATATGCTTGTGGCAATGGAATTTTGCTCGTATCGGCAGCGTTGGGCAGCGGGCATCGAGATCGAATATGACGCTGAGGGCAACCCGATCGCGCCGTTCAAAGCTGGTGTCGATCACCTATGGCTAACGGAAAATAAAGACGCGAGGTTTGGCGATTTTGCGACCGCAAGCCTCGATCAGTTTCTGAAAGTAAAGGACGGCTTCCGCATCGACATCGCTTCAGTAACCGGCACGCCGCTCTATTATCTGCTGCCGCATGGCCGCGGATTTGCATCGGGCGAAGCGATGCGTAAAGCAGAGACGCGTTTTATAGCAAAGGTGCGCGACCGCCAAACAAGCTTTGGCCAAACATGGGCGGACGCGATGCAGTTTGCACTAAAGATCGAAGGCCGAGAGGACGCGATCCTAAAAACAAAATGGGAAGACGCTGCACAGCTCACCGAAAAAGAAATGCTCGAAAACATCCTTCTCAAAAAAGAGATCGGCCTTTCGAGCAGCGAAGCGTTAAAGGAAGCCGGTTATAGTTTAGGCGTAGTCGCGGACGAGTAAATTTCGACAGGGTCACACGCCAAAGTTTTCGAACAAAGCAAATCTCTGGCGAAGTTCGTCCGCCGAAAAACCTTCATCGGCGATCAATTCGTCGGGCGTTCGGGATGTCAGCCAATCGCGTGGGATCAACGCGACGAGGGCGAACATATCCGCCTCGCGTTCCTTTCGTGTCTGTCGCCCGAGACCGTGATAGCTGGCGGTTTCGTTTGTGTTCGGTGCATGCATTAAGAAGTGGGCAAATTCGTGAAACATCACAAAGAGCTTCTTCTTTGGCGGCAGTTTGCTGTCTATCGCGATAAAATGTCGTCCCATCACGCAATAATAAAAACCGCTTACGCGAAGCGGAATCTCATCGACTGTGATCTTAAATCTGCGGCACAGTTTGTAAAAATCGGTCTCGGTAAGCGGACGCTCGTTCCAGCCGATCTTAAGGTTTGAAAAATTTTCGCGGGAGAATAGCATTGGGAGTTTTGGTGATGTTTAGTATAAGAGATATTGTATCATAGATAATATAGAAGGCAATTTCGTTTGACTATTTTTTTCGAAGCGTGCGGTCAAGCACGCGCTTGGCGTCTTTGATTGCCTCGGCCTTTTCCTGCGGCGAATAAGTTTCCCAGCCTTGAAAAAATATCAGGCCAAAATCTTTCGGTGCTTTGCGGCCCTCGTATTTGAACCAAGCAGCCATCACACGCTGCGGGTCGTCGAAATTTGCGACAGCAGCTTCAACATCAAATGGCGGAGCGGCGTCGATCTCGCCGAGATTTTGCACATCGCCGTTGCCGGATTTCAATTTTCGTTCGAGAATTTCCACGATGCGGCGTTCGATCAATTTGTCGAAATCGAGCGGTTCGCGGCCTGTGAGATACATTTCACCGGCTCCGCTGAGCAGCCAATTTAGCGA
>JBOGOW010000557.1:0-2506 GCA_050748285.1 Pyrinomonadaceae bacterium | reverse complement strand
GTGCTGACAATCGATCTCGAAGCCCGTCACTTAAGTCCACGAAATTCCTAATTTCGCAAATTGTCTTGGACTTCTTATCATTGACGTTACTCGGAAAAGGCAGTAACCAGTCGAAAGCTGCTCCAAGGTATGCGTTGTTGACCTCACCATTTCGATCTGGCCCCAAGTGCCACAATGTTTGCAGCGAGGCGCCCGTTTCCCATGTGCCATTGCCAAAGGCTAGAAGGTTCCTAATAACCGCGCCGCTGACCTCAAACCCGTCAAGTATAAAAGTAGGTTCGTTTGGATTGATCCTGCCGCTTTCATGAGGCAGCAGAATGTCGCAGCCGAGACAGGGTTCACCTGCGGGATTTATGTATGGGCTTTCGGTTCCGGCATTTCCGCCGAGCGGATCGAGTTCGGCGGGTGCTCCTTCGTAGCCGTTGCCGCCGCCGGCGACTCCGTTCGTGCTCGTTGATTTTATGCTCATTCCCGAAGCGTCGGTTTGACGAAACACCACGGACTCGGTAGTCCCGTAAAGATTCTGCCACGCGATCACTTCGCCAGCAGCATGAACATACGTTCGATTTTTCTTTCCGTCAGCCAATACTTCACTTACGACCTGACCGCCGAGCACCGTTGACCGAACAAAATATTCGATCTTCTCGTGCCAAGTGCAGGGCTGTTCCGGCTGTGTCGGGTGCGGGACGCAAGTGTCGGTGTCGCGTTTTCCTTCACGGCCCGTTCCGTCCAGATAACGGTGCAGGTCGCTGTCCTCGCCGTTGTATGTTCGGATCAATTGTCCGGCGGCGTCATACTCGTATCCTTCCCCGACTTCCGGATACCCGCTCGAAGTAACCCGTCCATCCGCATCGTAATACCAACCCGACACGCGGTTGTTTGTGTACGCGTATTCGAGATCGAGGCTCTGTCCGTTCACCGCCGTCTCGCCCCAATGAATATTGTTCCGAACGGTCATGTTATTGAATGCGTTGTACGCGTAACTCTGTCGATACGGCAAACTGATCTCCAAATTGTAAACCGTCTGCCCGCTCGCCTCACCGCTCGATTTCCCTTCGACAACGCGCCCCTGATGATCGTATTTCATCGACCGATCCCAAATCGAAATCTCATACGGATAATTCGTATCTTCCACAAACTTCAAACGCCCGTCGGTATAATATTCGTAACTATTCTGCATCACCGGATCGCTGCCGTCTTTTTGAAGATTATACGTCTCCGGCCTCAACGCGCTGTCGAACGTAATATCCGCCTTCACTGCATTCCCATACTCAAGATGCTTCAAACCACCCCATGCACGATATCCGGGATTATTTGCATATGTAGTAACGCCCCCAAACGTGCTTCCTGTTACGGAACTTAACCGTCCTGCTTTATCGCTTACGTAGTCGATTTGATCGCCGTATGGGTCTTTTAGAGATTTTAGCTGGCCGGCAAGGGCGTATGTGTATTCCAGCTTAAAACTGCTATTTGCAAGCGGGGCGTCCGCCAGCGTGTCGTCAAATTCCCGCGTCTCAGAGGTTAGTTGCGACAGCGAATTATACGAGTAATCGACCGTGCCGAGGCCGTCGGTCATCTGTGTTCTGTTTCCGGCGTTGTCGTATTCGAACTCAACATCGGTCACGTCTGTTACGCCCGTCGAGCCGACATCCCACGCAACCAGCGTCGGCAAACCCCGACTGTTGTAAGTGTAATTCGTCACGGCGCCTCTCGCGTCCGTCATCGATGAGATGCTGTCGTCCGTGTTGTAGTTGTAGGTCGTGTATTTGAGATTGTTTGACGAATCGCGCTGCTCCGGTTTATGTGAAGATGCGAGACGACCGAAGCCGTCGAAGGTTGCGGTCGTGTCCTGATACGTCGTGCTGGTTGTCGCTCCGGCGTATTGTCTCGATTGAATGATCTGGTCGCGGCCATTGTAAGTATTGACCGCCGAGGTATAGACCGCGCCGTTCCAATTCAACACTTCCGTTTTATATTGTCTGCCGAGAATATCTTCATAAACTTTTTGTGTCCGCCGGGCATTTACGGTCGGCTGGTCGTCGCGTGGGACGAGTTCGCTTTGAACGGTCGTCACCTGACCGCCGGCGCAGCCGCAGCCTTCGTAGGTGATGAGCACGTCGGAATCGTTCAATGTTGGTGAATCAATGCCGTCGCTTCCGTTTCGCTAACGATTTATAAACTCGGATCCAAAAGGTAATGAATAGAACGTGATTTCTTTCTGACCTTTGGCACCTCGGTCGACGAAAAACAGGCGCTTCGAATCTATTCCGTACGAACAAGTCAATTGTTTCTTTATTCGTGCTACATATTTCAAGTTTCTTTGGCGAAGTTTACCTTTTCCTGACGTATATAGGACATAACCAACATTTCCCTCACATTGTTTGAGTGCGTTGACGAAAAAGTTGATCTCTGCCGAGGCGTTTCGAATTCTCCCACTAATATCAATCGCTCCAACCATCGGGTCAGATTGGGAACAGTCGTTTTTGCTGATGTTTTGACCCAACAC
>JBOGOW010000556.1:0-2514 GCA_050748285.1 Pyrinomonadaceae bacterium | reverse complement strand
GAGATGTAGATAACCCTATCAACGAAATTAGATTGGCTCGCGGATTGCCACTAAGACGAGAATACGGGGCTAGGGATCTTCATGTCGGCGGTTTAGTTTACTTAAAGTTTGGAGATCCCGTGGCAAACGATGACGGTTCGAGCAATGGAATGGGTTTCCGACCGGCACGAGGGAGCGACGGTATTGTGGTACAGGATCAACCCGGAAGGATGATTCTGTGGTGGCAAAACAGAGTGAAGAGGTAATCAAAATGAAAGCAATTTGCCTAATAACAATCGTCACGCTGGCGATATTTGTCTTTATTGAAAATCGTGATAACTGCTCGTTTGCTCAAAGTAAGTCAGATTGGGGGCCGAAACGATTAGTCCTTATCAAAGGCAAGGCGACGATAATGAACCATCCCGACTTGGGGGTAACTCCTTTCTCCGGCGGAACAATTGTGTTCCAGAAGGTAGGTTGTGACTCCTGTTATATCGCGACGAATGCGGATGTTGAAGGAAAATACGAAGTCACGGTTGGCGATGGAAAATACAAAATCATTGTAAGGAATCCATCGTCGCCGGAATTCGACATGCTGGCACCCGATCAGGAGAGATTCATTGATACAGAAACGCTCGAAGCAAAGCAATTTTCCAAACAGGTCTTCAATTTCGACGTGAAAATTAGACTTCCAAAATAGTATCACTTTTCCGTGCAGTTAGCCGCAATGCTTCTAACCGGAGATCAGATTGAAGAGTGAAAATAATGCTTGATAGCCTTTTTGAGAGGCTGTCTTTTATATGCCTTTTGCTGATTGTTCTCTAAAACGGTGTCGAGAAACTGAACGATGAACTTTTGCTTTTCTCGCGGCAGTGTAGTTTGACCTGCTTGAATCTTCTTTGTATGCGAGACGCGGGTATGGGATTCGTCGAAGGGGGCGGTGACGTATCCTTTGACGGGGGCGAATTCGGTTTCGACGACGATGGAGTATGACCAATACGGCAATCCGACGCTGGTTACGGACGCCAAGGGGAATCAGACGCAGGTCACATACGGGGCGGTCAACGGGCCGAACGGGGCGGTTTATGGGCTTTACCCGACTGAGACGGTGGCGGCGTATGGGACGGCCATTGCAAGGACTTCGACCGCCGAATACGATTTCCACACCGGCCTCGTGACCTCGGCGACGGATGTGGACAACAACGTCACAAACGCCACCGAGTATGATGCTCTGGGGCGCCCGGTAAAGGCGATAGCGGCGGTCGGCACGCCTCTGGAAATCTGGACGCAGACCGAATACGACGACATCAACCGCCGCGTCGTAGTGCGCTCCGATCTCGCGGGCCTCGGAGACGGGCGACGCGTCGCGACGCAGTTCTACGATCAACTGGGACGAGTGCGGCTTTCGAGGACTCTTGAAAACGCCGCCACCGAAGACCCGTACATCGAAACGCACGGGATAAAAGTCGAGACGCGATATTCGACGGGCAATCCGAACAGCTATCAGCTAACCTCAAACCCGTTCCGGGCCGCCTATGCCTCGCAGGCCGCCAACGAACCGACAATGGGCTGGACGCGCTCGAAATCGATCAACACCGGTCGCCATTCCGAAGTCGAAACATTCTCCGGCTCCGCCCTGCCCGCTCCTTGGGGAAGCAACACAATTTCGACGGGCATTGTGCAAACTGACAGCGATGCCGACCGGACTTTAGTAACCGACCAGGCCGGAAAGCAAAGAATCAGCCGGACAAATGCGCTTGGACAACTTAAAGACATTTGGGAAATAATGTCGGCTTCGGATTCTTCAACCGAATCAGTAACATTCCCAAACACAAGCATCGCTTACGGCTACAAGACAAACTACAGCTACGACACACTTAATAATCTGACGGCGGTCAATCAAGGCGTTCAGACGAGAAGTTTTGTTTATGATTCGCTCTCAAGGCTCAAATCTGCGACTAATCCCGAAAGCGGTTTGATTCAGTATTCTTATGACAACAACTCAAATTTGACAAGCAAAGTTGATGCTCGGAACATTACGACGAGCTACGCCTATGATGCTCTCAATCGAGTTACGGCCCGAAACTATTCCGACGGAACAACGCCAAATGTAAGCTATACCTATGACGACATTTCGATTCCGTTCAGCAAAGGCAAGCTGACCAAAGTTTCAAATAGCGTCTCTGAAACGCGCTACACCGGCTTTGATATTCTCGGTCGTGTTTTGTCGAGCCAGCAAATCACCGACGGGCAAACCTATTCGTCCGCTTACGCATATAACCTTTCGGGTGCTTTGGTGGAACAAACATATCCTTCAGGAAGAGTAGTGAAAAATACTTTGGACGTTGATGGTGATTTAGCACAAGTTCAAAGTAAAAAAGTGAACGATACTTTCAAAAATTACGCAAACTCATTTACTTACAACGCCGCCGGTGCGGTGAGATAGTATCGAAAGTTGTGGAAGAGGGTAAATAGAAAAAGTAGCGTATCCTTGTTTTTGATCAAAAAAAACAAACAGGCACGAAGCCTGAAGGA
>JBOGOW010000555.1:0-2517 GCA_050748285.1 Pyrinomonadaceae bacterium | reverse complement strand
CGGTAACGCCCGACGGGATCGTGATCGGTTTTTTTCCTACTCTAGACATTTTATTATTTTCGAATTTCGAATTTCGAATTTCGATTTGTGATCTAACCAATCGCAAATCTCAATTCGAAAATCGCAAATTAATAAACCTCGGCCAAGATCTCACCGCCGACATTCGCTTTGCGGGCATTTTTGCCGCTCATCAAACCGTGCGAAGTCGAAACGATATTCACGCCGTATCCGCCCAAAACTTTTGGAATATCGCCGGATCCGACATAAACACGCCGACCGGGACGCGAAACGCGCGACAGGTGCGTGATGGTCGACGTCCCTTTTGCGTCGTAACGCAAAAAGACGCGGATAACGTATTTCGGCCCTTCACTTTTTGTGGTGAAATTATTTATATAACCTTCTTCCTTGAGGATTCGGGCCACTTCCATCTTCAACTTCGAACCCGGAATATCCACACGCGGATGATTCGCAGCGATCGCGTTACGAATTCGCGTTAGCATGTCGGCTATTGGATCTGTCATTACTCTTTTTCTCCGTTCAAATCATTTCGAATTTCGGATATGGGATTTCAAATCCGCATTCCGCAATCCACATTCCGCATTCGAATCACCAGCTTGATTTCACAACTCCCGGTATCTGTCCTTCTAGCGCAAGCTCGCGAAGCGCGATGCGCGAAACGCCGAACTTTCTCAAAAATCCGCGTGAACGTCCCGTTTGCGAGCATCGGTTGCGAACGCGGATCGGGCTGCCGTCACGGGGCATTTTCTGCAGTTTCAGCACGGCGGCATCGACCTCTTCGATCGACGATTTCGGGTTATTGATAACCGCTTTTGCCGCCGCTCGCCGCTCGCGCCACAGCTCGACCTTCGCCTTCCGTTTGTTGTTTTTTACTACCTTGCTTATCTTTGCCATAAAACTGAATTCCGAGTTTCGGGTTCGAGTTCAAAGTTTCAACCCAAATAAACTTGGAACTTAAAACTTGGAACTTGAAACTTCAGGCTACGCCCGGAAGGGCATTCCCATTGCTTTCAAAAGCGAACGTGCCTGTTCGTCCGTTTTTGCCGTCGTAACAATCGAGATATTCATCCCGCGCGTTTTATCGACCTTATTAAAATCAATTTCGGGAAATATCAACTGCTCGCGAATTCCGAGCGTGTAATTTCCGCGGCCATCGAATGCCTTTGCCGAGATGCCGCGAAAATCGCGAACACGCGGCAACGCAACCGAAATAAGCCGGTCGAGAAATTCGAACATGCGGTCGCCGCGAAGCGTAACCATCGTCCCGATGCTCATCCCTTCTCGCAGCTTGAACGCGGCGATCGATTTTTTCGCCTTTGTGATCACGGGCTTCTGACCCGAGATCGATTTCAACTCTTCGGTCGCAACATCGAGGATCTTGGCGTTCGCGCTTGCTTCGCCGAGACCCATATTGATGATCACCTTTTCGATACGCGGGATCGCCATCGGATTCTTGATATCGAATTCCTTCGCAAGAGCCCCGGCGATCTCGTTTTTATATTTGTCCTTTAATCTAGCCATCTCTCTCTAAGTTTCGAGTTTCGAGTTTCGAGTTTCGAGTTTTTCGTCGTTTGCATTTCACAAACTCGAAACTCGAAACCAGGAACTAGAAACTTATTCTTCCTCTTCTTTGTCCTTTTTCGGTTCTTTTTTGCCGAATACTTCCGGTTCAGGAATTATTTTGCCGCTTTTGGCGACGCGGACTTTTTTGCCGTCGCGGTCTTCGTATTTGACGCGGGTCGGCTTGCCGGTTTCCGGGTCGATCACGGCTACGTTCGAAACATCGACCCACGCTTCGCGCTCGATGATGCCGCCTTCCCGGTTAAGCTGCGGCACCGGTTTTTGATGCTTTTTCATCAACATCGCACCCTCGACCTTTACCTTTCCCGATCGCGCATCTACCTCGATCACACGCCCGCGCGCCGGCTGCCGTTTGCCGGCGCTGTCGTAGCGGTTAAATTCCCTGCCCGCAATAAATACGACCTGGTCGCCGCGTTTCACCCTGCTTCTAACTGTGCCTGTTCTTAGCGTTTTCATCTCTTCTCTTTTGTAAAAGCCCGCGCGTCAGCAAGGGCGATACATTAAACTTGATGGTTACGCCCTTGCTTACGCGCGGGCTTCTGCATTAAATCCTCAAATAACCTCTGGTGCGAGCGACACGATCTTCATAAAATTCTTTTCACGAAGCTCGCGTGCTACCGGACCGAAAACGCGCGTCCCAACCGGCGTTCCGTCGTCTTTTATCAATACCGCCGCATTCTCGTCAAAACGAATATACGTTCCGTCCTTGCGACGAACTTCCTTGTGCGTGCGGACAATGACAGCGTCGTAAACCTTGCCTTTTTTTGCAGTTCCGTCGGGAGCCGCTTCCTTGACCGTAACCTTTATCTTGTCGCCGAGACGCGCGATCTTCGCAGTCGAACCGCCGATCGGCGCGATCATCACCACGCGCTTCGCTCCCGAATTATCTGCGACCGACAAAGAGGTCTGCATCTGAAT
>JBOGOW010000554.1:0-2518 GCA_050748285.1 Pyrinomonadaceae bacterium | reverse complement strand
AATCCCATTACCGAATCCATTAAATTCATCTGTCTGTTTTCCATTCCCTAATTTTAAACTTTCACATATTTATATGCTACTTTTACCATGGGTTTTTCAAAGCTCTCATATACTTGCGTCCGGCCAACAAATGGGTAGATATCAACTGTATCTCACCACCGAGCCAGCCACTATTCCGACCACTTCCACGCCGGTCGGTCGAGAAAATTTTGGCCACGGATTTCCGTGCTCCCAAGTTCCTTCCTTAGCTCTATCACGCTTGCCGATTTGTTCTTCATTAACGCCGAAATCAACTTCGAAGAGTGTGTCACAACCCAAATTTGGGAGAGCTCGGCCGCCGCAGAGATAAGACGCGCGAGCGACGGTATTACTTCCGGATGCAGGCTGGTTTCCGGTTCGTTCAATACCATTAGTGATGGTGGACGCGGCGTCAAAAGCGCGGCGGTGAGAAGCAGAAACCGCAACGTCCCGTCCGAAAGTTCTGTAGCCGCAAGCGGACGAAGAAGTCCCTGTTGATAAAACGCCACCGAGAAACGTCCGTCATTGCTTACTTCTACCTCGACCCGTGCTCCCGCAAAGGCATCCGTGATGATCGCGTCAAGTGAGTTTGGATCGCCGATCTCGCGAATGGTTTGCAAAGCCGCAGCGAGGTCGGCCCCGTCGTGGCGAAGAACGGGGGTTCGGGTTCCAATCTGCGGCTGACGAGCCGGCGATTCGCGATCAGTTCGGAAATGATCGTAGAATCGCCATTCGCGGATCCGCTCCCGCAAACAGAAAAGCTCGGGCGTAGTGTTAGTGTCGGCCAGTTGGCTGAAAATGCTGTCGAAGTTGCTGATGTCTTTTGCCGCGATTTGCCATTCGCTCTCACCTCGCGCACATACCACAGATTCCGTACGCTCGACAAGCAAAGTTGATGGGCGAAACTGCACTCCAGCCCATACAGCTTCATGTTTTATCTCGGGGTCGCGGTTAAATCGTGATGAACTGGGAACTGGCAGCCCGAGCGAAATCGCGTAGCTGAAGTCCTCACCCGCGAAGCCCATTTTTAGACGCATCGGCTTTTTGCGCTGTGTGCCTTCTACTGCGACTTCGCCGCTGCGCATTCGTCTCGATATACCTTCCGGCCCGGCCCAAAAAGTGGAATGCAGCCCGCCTTCGCGTGCAAGAGCAGCGACTACTCCGTCGTGCGCGGTTTCCGCAAGGAGGCGGAGCGCACGGTAAAGATTCGATTTACCGCTTCCATTCGGACCAGTTATCACGTTCAACCGCCCAAGTGGAACGACTAGATCTAGTATAGAGCGGTAGTTTGATATTGCCAGTGTTTGAAGCATTTACATTTCCGATCTGCGGAGCAATTCTTTGATTCGTCGAACCAGTTGTGGCAGCAAGACAGTGGTCTTCAACAGTGAGCCAGACGCAAATTTTGTTGCAAAACCGCGAAAAGTTTCAATGGCGGTCGGTGTGTATGGCATCCACCAGGCATCGGGCAATATTCCGAGCCTGTTTATATGGATGTGCTGCGGTTGGACGAGTTCCATTAGGCCTTCGCGTCCGTGGGTGCGGCCGCGGCCGCTGTTTTTGAACCCCCCCCATGGCGTTTGACCGATGCCGTGTGTGTAGAGAACTTCGTTGACGCAGACCGAACCGGCTTCGATTTGTTCGGCGACGCGGCAGCCTTTTGCTCGATCACGCGTCCAGACGCTTGCGGTCAGACCGAACTCCGAATCATTAGCGAGCTTGATCGCTTCTTCTTCAGTCTTGAAGGTGCAAATCGGCAAGGTCGGACCGAATGTCTCTTCCTGCATCGCACGCATATCGTTGGTAGCGCCGGTAATGACTGTTGGCTCGTAGAAAAGCGGAGCGAGGACACTCCTGTCCTCATCTTCGCTTACGCCAAAGTCTTTTTCGTGCTTCGCACTCATGCGGACAAGAGTGTCCGCACTCCGTCGCCCACCGATCTCGATTTTTGCGCCGGCTTCGCGGAAATCGTCGATGTGATCTTCGACGATCTTGATCTGCCGTTCGGACGACATCGCGCCGAGGGAAACGTCTTCCTGATCGCCCGAACCCTGTTTCAGCTCACGTGTTTTCTTTACAATGAGCGCGGTTAATTCGTCAGCGACGCTTTCCTGAACATAGAGCCGCTCGACCGACGAGCACGATTGTCCCGAATTGCAAAATGCACCCCAAACGGCGGCGCTTGATGCGAGTTCGAGATTGGCATCCTCGAAAACTATCATCGGGTCTTTGCCGCCAAGTTCGAGAACGACGGAGGTCATATTCTCAGCCGCCGCCGCGAGAATTTTCTTTCCCGTAGAAACCGAGCCGGTGAACATTATTTTATCCGGCGCGGCTTCAACAAGCGCCGCGCCCGTTTCGCCTGCACCGGTTACGACCTGAACGATGTTCGGCAAATTGAAGTTTGTTGAGCTTTGGGCTTTTTCAAATATCTCGCCAATCCTTAAGCCAACCAATGGCGTTAATTCCGACGGTTTGATAACGACCGTATTTCCGGCCA
>JBOGOW010000553.1:0-2522 GCA_050748285.1 Pyrinomonadaceae bacterium | reverse complement strand
GGTCAACAGCGACGAACCCGAGGTTCTTGTTCGCTTCAAACCCGGAATCGATTTGGATCAGATACGCCTGTTGGCAACTCGGACCAATGACCGCGTTGAGGACAAGATCGAATCCGTCAACGGCCTTGTCTCGATCGACGATCTTGATGACGCAGACCCGATGGCTGTTGCGGAGCAATATGCCGCGATGCCTGACGTGCTTTATGCCCAACCTAATTATGAGATCCGCCTCGATCCGCAAGAGAATGAAGCCGTCGGCAAAGACCTCGTTGGCCGCGATCTTCCCGAAGGCGCTCCGAACGACCCGCAATTTGCCGATCAATGGGCGTTGAATAATCTCGGACAGGACGGCGGAAAGAAACGTGCGGATATTGACGCATTAAAGGCGTGGATGAAAACACAGGGCAGCCAGAAGGTGGTCGTTGCCGTGCTCGACAGCGGGGTCGATTACACGCACCGCGACCTCGTAACAAATATGTGGCTGCGGCCCGAGAGTTTGCCGCAGTATGCCGATGATGAACTCGGCACTTTCGATGACGAATACGGTTTCGACGCCGATTCGAACATCGCCGATCCGATGGACGACAACGGTCACGGCACACATTGTGCCGGCGTGATCGGTGCCGAAGGCGACAACAATCTCGGCATAGCAGGCGTGAATTGGAAGGTTCAGATAATGCCCTTGAAGTTCCTGGGACGCGGCGGATTCGGCTCGACAAAGAATGCGATTGAAGCGATAAATTATGCCATCGACCGTAAGAACAAAGGTGTAAATATTCGCATCATAAGCGCAAGTTGGGGATCGACCTCGCGATCAAAAGCACTGGAAGATGCGATCCGTGCTGCAGGCGATGCAGGTATTTTGTTCGTGGCAGCGGCCGGTAATAACAGCACCGATAACGACAAGCGTCCGCATTATCCGTCAAATTACGACCTGCCGAATGTCATCAGTGTTGCGGCGCTCGACCGCACCGATCAGCTTGCGTCGTTTTCGAACTTTGGTGCAAAGACCGTTCACATCGCGGCTCCGGGAAAAGACATTGTTTCGACATGGCTTAATGATGATTATCGTGGTGCTTCGGGCACATCTATGGCGACGCCGCACGTTGCGGGCGTGGCTGCTTTGATCTTAGCGAAATCGCCGAATCTTTCGGTCGCTAAACTGAAAGAGAGACTTCTGAATTCGGTCGATAAACTCGATTCGCTCGAAGGCCGCGTTGCATCGGGCGGACGCCTGAATGCCGCAAAGGCGCTCGGGAACTAACGCAAACCATCTCAAACATTCCTTAGACGATTTGGAGCATAGTCGCTGAAAACTGGCTATGCTCTTTTATTTTGCTCAAGTTCGATAATTCCGCAACTTATTGTAGTCAAAAAGGTTATCGGCGCGCTGCGGCCTTCGTGTTTTGTTTGGCACAGTCGTTGCCATATCAACAGTGGCAATGGCCGAAACCATTGCGATGATAGATAGGAGAGGTGAAAAGTTATGAAACGAATAAAATACATTATCGCGATAAGCTCATTTTCAATGTTGGTTTTGGCACTACCGGCAGTGGCGTCTGCACAATGGGGTCCCAATAATGGTGGCTACTATCCGAATGGCAACAACCGCAACGGCGGTTATTATGGCGGCGATCTGGAAAGGGTAGGCGATCGCTTGAAAGACAACAGCAAGGATTTCGAAAAACTGGTTGACCGTGAGTTCAGAAACAATCGCAACGGCAATCGCAATCGCAACGTCGGCATTTTCGGGACGATATTTGGAAACGACCCTTACGGCAATCGCGGATACGGCGGCCAGAATATTATGCGTTTGGCTGACGATTTCAAACGTGCCGCAAGTGATTTCGAAAATCGCACGGATGATAACGATCGAAATCGAAACGGCCGTAATCAACAGTCGGCTCAGCGGCTTCTTCAGATCGGCTCGCAGATCGACCGCGAACTTCGCTATGCGCGAGTTAGCTCGAACCTGCAATACAAGTGGCAGGCGATTCGCAGCGACCTGAGCATCGTGGCGAATGCCTACGGCAACAACAACCGCCGCGGCAATCGAAATGGAAGGAATCCTTTCTAACTTTGATAAACGTTAACTTTGAACCCGGGCATTTGATGTCCGGGTTTTTTCATTTGGAGTT
Source organism: Pyrinomonadaceae bacterium (assembly GCA_050748285.1). Classification (GTDB taxonomy): domain Bacteria; phylum Acidobacteriota; class Blastocatellia; order Pyrinomonadales; family Pyrinomonadaceae; genus OLB17. Next base: position 384 of record JBOGOW010000553.1, on the reverse strand, counting down.
CACGCTTTAACGTACGTTTGCTTTAGAATGATGCCAGCAAAAGTTGGAAATCCGAACGATATGCCCGGAACTTTATTTCTTGTCGCGACGCCGATCGGCAATCTGCATGACATCACGCTGCGGGCGATCGAAACCTTAAAGACTGTTGATCTAATCGCCTGCGAAGATACGCGGCATACTCGAAAACTATTGAACGCGCTTGAAATTTCGAATGAGCTCGTCAGCTATCACGATCACAACGAAGCGGAACGTGCGCAAGAATTGAGTGAAATGCTCGCACGAGAAAAAAATGTCGCTATCGTATCCGATGCCGGAACGCCGGGAATCAACGATCCCGGATTTAGACTTGTTCAAAAAGCTTACGAGATCGGTGCGGCTGTCGTG
>JBOGOW010000552.1:0-2524 GCA_050748285.1 Pyrinomonadaceae bacterium | reverse complement strand
CTACAATACCAAACTCTTCGGAGCTGATCGCTAATAGGTTGTTACGAAGAATCGAATTGGAAATATTCACTTGGGCGCCGATTAAATTGATAGCTGCCGAGGCGGCACGTTCCAGGGTCAACCCTTCGAGCGTAAGCTCGCCGCCGCCGCCATAGAATATCGTACCGGTGTTACCGAACGTTACCGTGTTATTTCCCGAAATGATCAGACTTTGCGGGCCTGCGGGATTTAAGATAGAAAGGCGCCCGCCATTACCGCCGGTATTTACGTTTATGCCATCGGAGGTCAGAGTTATTGTGCAGACGCCGTTCGGACAGCCCGCAATATTAAAAACGATAACATCGGCTTCGGGCGTTGAGTCTGCAGTCGCAACAGCTTGCCGCAAACTGCCCGGGCCGTCGTCGTTTGTGTTGGTCACGGTATAGGTCGCCGCCAACGCGTCATATGCTGTGAATGAGAGAACAAAAATTGCAATTAAGAAAATGTTTTTCATGTTGTTATAACCTCCTTCTGAATTCCAAATCGACCTGAGAAGCAGAGAGCGGTCGCCGATTGACGGCCGCTCTGAATTCCCTATGGCAGCAAAATTCTCATTATCCTGCCGGTAAAAGATCTCGGTTGCGGTTTATGGTTCAAATCTTGTTGCCGTCGCAGAGTTACAACCCGACGTCAGCAGATTTCCCGCAGGGTCAAAATTCTCAACAGTCCCGATGGCGGTGTATTCATTTCCGTTTGGGTTAAGAGTTATCTCCTGTTTGACGACCCGAAAGCCCGTATTATTTCCCGCCGCGTCAAAATTGAAGAACTTGAACCCAAAGCGAAACAGGTCCCGTCTAAGATGATTCCACACACCGAACCCCGTCGTTCTTAACGCCGGGTTTCCTGCGCTGGTGTCATGCACTATCCCGCCGCGTGAAAAAACGGTTATCGCGGTGCCGTTTATGACTACGGGGCCATCGCAAACTGGGCGAATGGTAACCTGCACGTCCCAGACGCCTTCGAGACTGCGCCTGCTGATATGCAATAGCTGATCTTCCTCAGTGGTGGTGTTTTCGATCTTTTGCTCCTCCTGTCCAAATGCCGCGACCTGGGCGAAAACTATGAGCGATAAGGCAAAAACTGACGATGCTCCCAAGAGCTTGACTAAATACGTTTTCATTGTTGTCTCCTTCTAATTTGTTTATTTCAGTCGAAACATTTCGTTTACGGCCGATGCGTGTAATAATCCTCGAAAACCGTTGTGAAAATCGTTAGAATCAGTGTGAGATTCTATGAGAATTTGTGAGAGCGGCGATGGACGATCCTGAAATTCAGATTTACGAGTTCGACCAATTTCGTATCGACGCAGTGAAACGTCTGCTTTTCAAAGGCGATGGTGAAATCGTGCCTCTAATGCCCAGGGCATTCGACACATTGCTTTATCTTGTCCGGCATAACGGAAAAGTAATCGAAAAAAACGAACTGCTGGATGAAGTATGGGCGGATACGATTGTCGAGGAAAATAATCTAACTCAAAATATCTCGATTCTGCGACGCGTTTTCGGTGAAACGCCGGGTGAGCATCGATTTATTGTCACGGTTCCCGGACACGGATATAAATTCGTCGCTGAGGTCAACGGACTGGATAAATCGCCGAAGATCGATGATCGGTCCGGAGCCGATTTCGAGGTAGAAAACAGGCAAACAGAAAAGTCAGCGAAAAAGAATTCGGTCGAGCATTTGCATCCGGCAGCCGACGAAAGATCAAACCGGCTCCGGCTCGCCGTACTAGGTACAATAACCATTCTTGGTCTTGCCTCGATCGGTTTTTATTACTTTCGCGGGGCGGGCGAGCAGACGCCGGATCAAATTCGCTCGATCGCCGTTTTGCCATTCAAACCCCTAATACTGGAAAATCGAGACCAATCGTTCGAAATCGGAATGACCGATACCCTGATATCAAAACTGGCAAGCAGCGACAACCTTGTGGTCAGACCCTTAAATGCTGTGCGAAAATTCGACTCTGCGGAGCAGGATCTGACGGCCGCGGGTCGCGCTCTTGGAGTCGAAGCCATTCTCGACGGCAGCATCCAGATAGTTGGCGATCGGGTTCAAATATCAGCGAAACTTTTTCGTGTCGGTGATTCAAAACAGTTGTGGGCGGGCAGGTTCAATGAAAAACTGGAGGACATCTTTGCGGTTCAGGATTCGATCTCTGAAAAGGTCGCTGCCGAATTGAAGGTTCGGCTGGGTTATCCGGACAAAAAACGATATACGGAAAATGTGGAAGCATATAAGCTCTATGTGCGGGGAAAATTTCACCTGTCCAAATTGGTTTTACCGGAAGTGCTGAAAGGCATTTCATATTTTGAACAGGCAATTGCGATAGACCCGAATTATGCTCTTGCCCATGCAGGCGTCGCTGATGCATATATTCCGATGGCGCTGACCAACGACGCCCGTCCAAATGAGGTGATGCCGAAAGCAAGAGCCGCCGCGCTAGTGTACTGTTTCCGTTAGACCTTTACAATGGTTTACTTTTTTC
>JBOGOW010000551.1:0-2528 GCA_050748285.1 Pyrinomonadaceae bacterium | reverse complement strand
GTGCGCATAATTGAGCTTATAGCCGACATTCAGCGCGATCCGTTTTCAGGCATCGGAAAACCCGAACCTTTAAAGCATGATTTCAAAGGACTTTGGTCAAGAAGGATTACTGCTAAACATCGTTTGATATATAGGGTGGACAATGAGCAGATAGTCATATCCGCTTGCCGTTTTCATTATAAGAAATGAGGCGTCCCGAAAAATTAGCAGAAGCGTTGCGTGAGGAGATCGCGGAAACCGTCGGTTTTGAAATGGACGACCCGAGGCTTGAGGCCGTTACCGTAACCGACGTTACGGTCGCACAGGATCTGCGGGATGCGAAGGTTTTTGTCTTGATCGACGGCACCGAAACCGAGATCGATCAGGCATTGAAAGCGTTGCGACACGCGGCGACGTTTGTCCGCCAGCAGGTCGCTTTGAATTTAAGTTTGCGCCATGCTCCGGCTCTCCATTTTGTCCGCGATACTGCGGAAGAGAACGCGGCACGCATTGGCGAACTCTTGCAGGATTTAACAAGCAAGGGTGATATTAAGGAAAGGACGGAGTAGATTTTCGATTTTCGATTTGCACTTTGCGATTGCCAAAAGCCGTCGTTGATCTAAAAAAGATTGCAAATCGAAAATAGCAAATTGAAAATACGCTTAGTGCTAAGTCAAGTAGTAGAGTTAATTGAAAACAAGCAGAAGTTTGGGATCACCACGCATATCAAACCCGATGGCGACGGCGTCGGCTCTTCGTTAGGACTTTGCTGGCTGCTGCAATCGTTGGGCAAATCTGCCGAGGTTTTGGTTCACGGCGAAATTCCGATCGCGTATCGCAGTCTTCCCGGCGCGGAAAGCATACGCGACGTTGCGACCGTCGATGATTCATACGACGCCATATTCGTAATCGAATGTTCCGATCTCGAACGTCCGGGCATTGGCGGCCTCGAAAACGAATTCACCGTAAATATCGATCATCACGCGACGAGCGAGCATTTCGGAACGATCAATTGGATCGATTCGACCGCGTCGGCCGTCGGCGAGATGATCTACAATCTTTGCAAAGCTATCGGCGGACGCGTTACACCCGAAATCGCTGAATGCGTTTACATGGCGCTTGTAACCGATACCGGTTCATTCCATTTTTCAAACACAACCGACCGCACGTTAAAAGTTGCTTCCGAACTCGTCAAAGCCGGCGTAAAACCGGCCGAAGTTTCCGAGGCCGTCTATAATAATTATCCGTGGTCGCGGATCGAGTTAATGCGGCAGGTGCTCGGCACCGTAAAGCGTGATGATTCCGGTCAGGTTGCATCTTTGCGGCAGACGCTGCAAATGCGCGAAGTTGCCGGCGCGGTCGATGGCGACAACAATGGTTTTGTAAACATTCCGCTCACGGCACGCGAAGTTCAGGCGGTCGTCTATATGCGCGAGGTTGGAAACGATGAGTATCGTGTAAGCATTCGTTCAAAAGGCGATATCAACGTCGCAAAGGTTGCCGAGAAATTCGGCGGCGGCGGACATCGAAATGCGGCCGGTTTGCGGATCGTGGGCGATTGGGACGCGAAAGAAAAAGAATTGATCGCTGCAGTTCGTGAAGCCGTCGATCGCTCGAGCCTCGATTGGATAACCGACGCTCCGAACGCGGAGTAATCCAGTCAGAACCGGGAGCGATAGCGAGCTTATCGCCCTTACTTCGTGCGGGCTTCTGCATTGAGAGAGCCCTTACGTGCAGGCTACGGACACGCGGTTTCATGGCGGAGCAAAAAGAAAAACGATACAAATGGCGGCGTGAGGATTATCGCGAGAAGACGTACGGCCTGCTAATGGTCAACACCGGCGACGGTAAGGGCAAAACGACTGCAGCACTTGGTGTATTGGTTCGCGCCGCGGGCCGCGGAATGCGATGCTGCTTGATCCAGTTCATGAAATCGAAAACCGACCGCTACGGCGAGCACGATTCGCTCGAACAACTCGGCGTCGAGATTCACACAATGGGCGACGGCTTCACCTGGGACACTAACGACAAGACGCAGGACATAAAAACGAGCGAAGAAACGTGGGCGCTCTGCGTTAAAAAAATGCGGAGCGAGGAATACGATCTTCTTGTCTTTGACGAGATCGTTTACGTGCTCGATTACAAATTTCTCGACATTGAAAAAGTGCTTGGCGAGGTCAAAGCAGTTCGTGAAAAGCAGCCGAATCTGCACATAATAATGACCGGCCGCAACGCACCTGCGGAACTCATCGAAGCCGCTGATCTAGTCACGGAAATGCGCGAGATTAAGCATCAGTTCAACGCTGGAATTTATGCTCAGCAGGGAATCGAGTTTTGAAATAACGAAACTTTGCGTATCTTTGCGTGATCTTCGCGATACTCTGCGGCAATATTCAAAGCTGTAACGCAAAGGAACGCAAAGAGGCTAAGTACCGCAAAGAAACTTTAAGGGTATAGATGAGAATCGGATTCAGTTTTGAAAGAATAAAACTTCGCGAAACTTTGCGTAATCTTTGCGATACTCTGCGGCAATATTCAAAGCTGTAACC
>JBOGOW010000550.1:0-2531 GCA_050748285.1 Pyrinomonadaceae bacterium | reverse complement strand
ATTCCGTACCCATGGGAGGCCGCTATGACGGGCAGGTCGGCTCGATGGGTGCATTAGAGGTGGCGAGGACCCTCGCCGAACGAAAGATCGTTCTCAAACATCCGCTCATCGTCGTGATCTTCCAAAACGAGGAGGGCGGCACTACCGGCAGCACCGCAATGGCCCGCGGCCTTACCCCCGAGGATCTGGGCTCGGTGTCGAACAGCAAAAAGACCGTGCGCGAGGGCATTCGATTTATCGGGGGCGACCCCGATAAGCTCTCATCTCCACTTTTGAAAAAGGGTGATCTCGCGGGCTATCTCGAGCTTCATATCGAACAGGGCGGCCGGCTGGATCAGCAAAAGATCAACATAGGAGTTGTCGAGGGAATTGTAGGTTTGCGTTGGTTTGAGATCACGATCGACGGCTTCGCAAATCATGCCGGCACGACGCCGATGGGCCAGCGTCAGGATTCATTACTGGCGGCGGCGAAGTATATCGAGGCCGTAAATGGAGCAGCCCGCTCGATCCAGGGAGCACAGGTAGCTACGGTAGGAAAAATCCAGGCGTTTCCCGGCGCGACCAATGTCGTGCCCGGCAAGGTCACGACAAGTCTCGACGTTCGCGACCTGAATCCGGAAACGATCGCGCAGGTACTCAATAAAATACGCGAATCGGTAAAGCTGATCGAGGCCGAAACAGGCACAAAATTCGAATTTAAGGAAACTGCGTCCTCCAATCCGGCACTTGCTAACGAGGAGTTCAAAGCCGCGATTGGAGCTTCTGCAAAAGCACTGGGGCTAACAACTCTTGCTCTGCCGAGCGGTGCCGGGCACGACGCCCAGGAAATATCCGATATCTGCCCAGTCGGTATGATATTTGTTCCGAGCCGCTCTGGCGTCAGCCACAGCCCCAAAGAATTTACTGAACCATCGGACATCACAAACGGTGCCAATGTGCTGCTTCAAAGCTTGATAAGATTAGACAAGAAATTGACGAGATAAAGATTATGAGGGCCGACCCGCATACTGGAGGAATTCAAACCACGATGAAAGGTAAGGTAGCATTGATCACCGGTGCGAGCAGTGGGATAGGAAGGGCAACCGCCGAGGCGTTTGCCGCGAAAGGCGCTAAGGTAGTGCTGGCAGCGAGAAGGCAAGACGAACTCGATTCGCTGATTGCCGAGATCGAAGCCGCTGGCGGGAAAGCGACCGCCATCCAAACCGATGTGTCGCGGGCTCAGGACGTGAAGCAAATGGTCGCACACTCAATCAATACTTTCGGCCGCCTCGACTACGCCGTGAATAACGCAGGGATCGAAGGTCAGATAGCGAACATTGTCGATCTCGAGGAGGACGACTGGGACAGCGTCCTCGACATAAACCTGAAAGGTAATTACCTATGCCTGCGATACGAGGCCCGCGCAATGCTCGATGGCGGACACGGCGGAGCGATCGTCAACGTCGGGTCCGTAAACTCGTTCCTTGGTTTCCCGTCGGGAGCGGCGTATGTCGCGTCAAAGCACGGACAGGTCGGCTTGACGACAAGCGCGTCTGCCGAGCTCGCACCGCATGGCATCAGGGTTAACATCGTTTGCCCGGGCTTTGTCGATACGCCGATGCATCATCGGATCCGCGGCATCATCGGTGACGAGATATTCGACGCTGCCCTGGTGCCCCAGGTTCACCTCCGACGAGTGGGCCGCCCGGAAGAAATAGCGTCGGCGATTTTGTACCTTTGCTCTGACGAAGCGAGTTTTATAACCGGTACCACCCTGACGCCCGATGGCGGATTTGCAATGACGATATAAAGAAACCGGAAAGAAGGGCGCAAACCTTCGCATCGCGAGGCGACGCTTTATCTACTCAAGCGCTGCGCGACGCCGCCCGCCGCAAAGGATTTGCTGAAACGGATGAATCTGCCGGAATGAAGAATGCAGAAGCCCGCACGAAGTAATGGCGAAATATGGACTGATTATGAAGCAATGCCCGAAATGCATCACGACCTACGCCGACGATACGCTAAACTTCTGCCTCGAAGACGGCGAATGGCTGAAAGAGGTTAGTGCAAACGACGAACCGGCGACGGGAAGACAGGAGATGGGAGACGCGAGTCTGGAGAATGAGCCGCAGACCGCGATCTTGTCAGAACCGGGAGCGATAGCGACTGGGTTCCGGTCAGAACCGCCTGCGTCAACGGGCGACCTGTTGCATAGTGAGTTACCAACCCGCGCGCAGATACTTACAACCGACCAAACCGCGATACTTCAAACCGGAGCGGAGGCGGAGCCTCAGAGGAATTTGGGTGACTCGACGGAAAGGCCAAGCCTTTCCGCACATCGGGCGGCGAAGCCACTGGTGGCGGTCGGGCTTGCGGTCATACTTCTGGTCGGCGGTTTCTTCGGCTACAGATATTTCTCGCCGACCAAACAGATCGAGTCGATCGCCGTGATGCCGTTTGTCAATGAAAGCGGCAATGCCGATGTCGAATACCTGTCCGACGGAATGACCGAAACGCTTATTAGCAGTTTGTCTCAATTGCCTAATCTAAAT
>JBOGOW010000549.1:0-2536 GCA_050748285.1 Pyrinomonadaceae bacterium | reverse complement strand
TACCAGTTCTTGAATCCTATTTCTACCAGTACATGAAAAAAAACAGCATCAAAAATGTCTATTAGAAAAAAGTTCTAAAAATTAGCATCAAAAATGTCCATTACAGCTGAATTTATTTCAAACCCTGTATTAAAACCGCGTCGTGTTTCCAGCCGCCTTGAGCGAGAATAAATTTCTTGCCATCGGGCGAGATCGACAGGCCCGAGACTTCGGCAATTTCGTCGTCGCCCAAATCCGCGATCTTTTGCGGCGGCCCGCCATCAAGGCTCTGTCGGTAAAGCGCATTTTGCTCGTAGTCGATGTCTGACGCGATATAAATTATTGACTTGCCGTCGCGCGGCCAGGCAATATCGATCAATCTGAATTTATCATTCGGCAAACTGAAGCTTCTGACGTTTTGCCCATCGGCCGTTGACACTATTAATATTGACGCATTTCCCGCTTGCTTTTCCTCAACGGCAACGAGCGAACCGTCCGGCGAAAACTCGAAATTACCTTTTCCCCGGTTCAAAACCATTGCTTCCTCACCGTTCTCAACTGAAACTTTCCAAAGAGTGCTGTCAATTCCGCGTCTAAAATAAACCGATTTCCCGTCCGCCGAAACGAATAACGGAAAACCGCCTTCTGTGATGGTCAATTGCTCCTGACCGCTGCCGTCTGTATTCATTTGCCAGATGTGGGCTTTACCGCTGCGGTTTGAGGCGAAATAGACTTTTTTGTTGTCGGGTGAAACGATCGGCGCCCCTTCGTCCGATGGATCGTTGGTTAACTGGCGCTGCCCGCTGCTGTCGGCGTTTATGCTCCAGATCTCATCATTTCCGGTCATCGATGAATTGAAATAAATCTTTCCATTGGGTGCGAACGAAGCATTTGTCGCGTCGGTCAACAGCCGCTTTTCCGACGAATTTGCAAAATCGAAAACATAAAGATGAAAATCCTGTTTGATCTGCGTGGAAACCAAATGCTCGGCTGCTTTATCAATGCTGAGGGCGGAATATGTTTCAGGATCTTTTGTAAGCGGTTCAGCCTTGCCGGATGCTACCGAAACCTGCCAAATCCGAAAATGCTTATTAGGAACTTTTGACGCCGTTAATAACAATCCGCTTTTATCCGGCAGCCAGATCAAACTTTTTATGTTAAAAAAGGTTTCGGCAGTAATTTCGCGTTCGACACCGTTTTCGATCTCAACTTCCAATAAGCGAAATTCGTTTGCCTGATTTCTTGATTGACCGGCCGCAAAGGCGATCTTTGTCCCGTCAGGGGAAATTTCGTTGTCAGCGATTCGGATAGGACGCGGGCGCGACAAAAGTTTTCTTTCGTTCTTTCCGTCTTTCGAATCGGCCACATACAGCGAGCAGTAATCGTCCTCCTGATAAGGGCAGCGAACAAATGAAAGTTTTTGCCCGTCGGGTGACACGCTCACCCATCCCTGGGTTCCGTCAACGAGTTGTTCAGGAATTCCGCCGCGGATCGAGACACGGAAAATACCGATTTTCGTATCGGATCCCTTATTCCCGCGGCTGAAGTAAATCTGGTTTCCGTCGGGTGAAAACGCAAATTCGAAATATCTGGCTTCAGACGCCGGAATAAACTCGACATTGTTGCCCGTGTCCAGCTGTCTCAGCCAGACGCTTTCCTTGCCGGCGTTTCGGCTCGTATAAACCACCGTCTTTCCATCGGGTGAAATGCCAGCAGAAAAAGTCATTCCTGTTGTAGATAATTTTTCAGCGGCGAACGGAGTGTACAAAATAGGGGCAGGCGCTTCATTACCATGCGTCAAAAAATACCACGAACTAAAAGCTGTCGCGCACACCAATAAAACAAATACAGGTACAAGCTGATAACGAAATTTTTTGACGGCGGGAGTTTCTGCGGTCGGCAATTGTTCCGTTGTCGTGTCACCGTAAGTATCTTTTTCAAGGCTGGTATAGGCGTCCTCGACCTTTGCGATAAAACGGTAGCCGCGGCGTGGAATTGTTTCGATGAATGTCGGCGACTGGGCGTCGTCATCCAGAACCTTTCTAAGCTGCCGGACATTGAACGCGATATTGCCTTCTTCGACAAAGCTGTCCGGCCAAACCTCTTTCAATAAAGTGTCCTTGTCCAGTATCTTTCCGTGACTCTGAACCAGGACGAGAAGCAGGTCGAACATCTTCGGCGTTAGCGGCAAACGCTCTCCATCGCGGCGGAGCACATTTTCATCGGTGTCTAAGGCAAATATTCCGAATCTGTATAAGCGCTTTTTTTTCAATTGCTTAACTCGCTCTAATAACTTTCTAATCAAACTCTAACCGCATTCTAAAGACGAAAAAATGCAAAAAATCGTAAATTCTCAACTTCGCTTGATAATGCGAATTTTAGCACACCGGAAGCGGCGGCTAAAAGTTGGATTTATAGGATACGAAATTAGTAAAAGGAGATGGCATGATGAATTGAGACGGTGGCGGATTATACTCTGATGTTGAAAGTACGTCGGAGTAGAGAGGCTTGAAGCTGAATATTTTCATGTGGCTTTTGACCACGTAAAGGAGATTAA